>JAHIOK010000130.1 GCA_018895315.1 Actinomycetota bacterium
CAAGCCGGCTGCATGGTTGGTGAAGAACAAAGGTGAATTCGCGGGGCACGTGGCGGTCTTCACCGCAGGTGGCAACGATCCCGGCTACGTGGCCGCAGCCCAGCGCAGCGCCGATCTCGCGCAGGCGGCGGGATTCGCCGTCACGCTGGCCATCGTGCCGGGTGCCGGACACGTCGTGGACGCGATCCGGGGCGGACTGCCAAGGGCCTTCAACGTGCTCTACCCGCGCCTGGGGCTGCGTGCGCCATAGCGTGGCGGCACCCGCTGCGGCCTGACACTCGCGGTGGGGCATCGAACCGAGTAGGAAGAGTCCTATGCAGTTCGAGCATCTCGGGGCGCAGCCCCGCATCCATCCGTCCGCCGTCATCGCCCCGACCGCCGTGATCAGCGGTGACGTGTCGATCGGCGCGGAGTGCCAAGTGCTGCACGGTGCGGTCATCACCGCAGAAGGCGGAGCGATCACCCTCGGCGAGAGCGTCATCGTGATGGAGAACGCCCTGATCCGGGCCACCGCGGCCAACCCGGTGCACATCGCCGACCACGTGTTGATCGGGCCCATGGCGAGCATCGCCGGTGCGACCGTTGCCGAAGAGGTCTTCCTCGCCACCGGCACCCGCATCTTCAACGGAGCACGCATCGGAGCGCGCAGCGAAGTGCGCATCAACGCCGTGGTGCATCTGCGCACCGTGCTGCCGGCGGAGAGCGTGGTGCCGATCGGCTGGATCGCCGTGGGAGATCCCGTGCAGCTGCTCTCGCCCGACCGCCACGAAGAGATCTGGGCGGCGCAGCGCGAGCTGGACTTCCCCGGCTACGTCTTCGGTCTCGATCGCGAGACCCCCGATCTCCTGGTGCAGCTCACCGAGCGCTACGGGCGGAGTCTCTCCCGACACGCTCACGATCGTCAGGTGGGCTGAGGCCCTGTGACGATGCCGCCGAGCGACTCCACCACCTCGACTGAACCGCGAGAGCCTCAGCCTCAAACGCCGCGGCCCGACGCCCGCGAGCATGGTCACCGGGCCTTCGGCATCGTCCTGGTCGGAATGTGCGTCGCGATCTGGTGGCCGATATCGCCGACATTCTCGGGATCATCGTCGGCATCCTCGGCGTCCCGTTCACGCTGTGGACGGTGGTCCGTGTGCTCTGGCCCGAGCTGGTGAGCGGCAACTCCGACCCGCCAGGATGCGTGCAGGAGACACCGGCGCCGACAGCCCCGTGAGGAGCGCTCACCCGGTGTTCTGCAGGCCGGCGGCGACGCCGCTGACGGAGAGCAAGAGCAGCCGCTGCTGCTCGGGATCGGGAGAGATCGCACCCTCGGCGCCCGCGCGGAGAGCCCGCAGCGCGCGCAGCTGCAGCAACGACAGGGCGTCGACGTAGGGGCTGCGCAACTTCACCGCTCGCTGCAGGACGGGCTTGTTCTCGAGCAGTCCTTCACTGCCGGTGATCCGGATCACCCACGCCCGCGTCAGCTCCATCTCGTCCATGACGAGCGCGGCCAGGTCGTCGCGGTCACCGAGGTCGAGATAGCGGCGGGCGATGCGGGCATCGGCCTTGGCGAGACTCATGGCCACGTTGTCGATGAGCGTGCGAAAGAGAGGCCATTCGAGGTAGGCAGCCGTGAGGCGCTCCTCGTCACCGATGGCCTCCAGCGCCGTGCCGAGGCCGAACCAGCCGGCGAGGTTGATCCGTGCCTGCGTCCAGGCGAACACCCAGGGGATCGCGCGGAGATCCTCCAGCGACTCCACCGAGAGCCCGCGCCGTGCGGGGCGGGAGCCGAGGGCGAGAAGCCCGACCTCTTCCATCGGGGTCACAGTCGCGAACCACGGAGCGAAACCCGGCGCCTTCACGAGCGCGAAGAATCGATCGCGGGATGCGGTATCCATCGTCGCCGCGATATCGGCGTACTTCGTCGCCGCATCGCTGTTGCGGGTCTCGATCGAGGGGGCGGAGGCGAGCAGGATGGCCGCGGCCACCTGGTCGATGTGCCGCATGGCGATCGCGGCATCCCCGTAGCGCGCGAAGATGACCTCACCCTGTTCGGTGAGTTTGAAACGGCCGTCGACCGAGTGCGGGGGCTGAGCGAGGATCGCGCTGTTCGCCGGGCCGCCACCGCGACCGAGCGCACCGCCGCGGCCGTGGAAGAGCGTCAGTTCGATTCCGCTCTCGCGCGCCCACGCCGCGATGAGAGCCTGTGCCTCGTAGAGCGCAAGGGTCGCGGCGACCGGTCCGACATCCTTCGACGAGTCGGAGTAGCCGAGCATGACCTCGAGGCGTCGGTCGGTGGCCGCCAGCCGCGCGGCGAACTCGGGATGCTCCACGATCTCAGCGAGGATGCCGGGCGCCGCCTGGAGGTCGGCGAACGTCTCGAACAGCGGCACGACGTCGAGGACGGGAGGCGTGCCGTCGGGGCCGACGGCGTACCGGGCCAGTCGGTGCACATTGGCCAGATCCTCGGCCGACTGAGTGAACGAGACGATGTAGCGACCGGCCGCCCGGGCGCCGAAGCGACGCTGGATATGGGCGACGGCGCGGAACACATCGAGCACCTCTTCCGCCTGCTCGCTGAGCTCGCCGCCCGCGTCGAGTTCGGCGAGCACCTTGGCATGCACGGCGGAGTGCTGGCGAACCTCGAGCTCGGCGAGGTGGAAGCCGTACGTTTCAACCTGCCAGATCAGCTGCTGCACATGGCCGTAGGCCTGCCGAGCAGCCCCGCCCTGCACGAGCGAGTCCTGCACGACGCGGAGATCGGCGAGGAGATGCTCGGGATCGGGATACGCGAGGTCGGCATCCCGTGAGTGTGTTGCCGCGATCTTTCTGGCGATCAGCAGCAAGATGCGGCGGTGCGGTTCGTTGGGGGAGCGCTTGGCGATGTCGGTCGCGGCGTCTTCGTCGGCACCCTTGAGTTGACGCCAGAGCGCGAGCAGCGCATCGCTCGGGGGTGTGGTGAGGGCATCGAGGGTGAGACCGCGACCGATGCGACTCGCGGCACGCTCGAGGCCGAGCAGCACGTGCTCGCTCGCGATGCCCGCCGCCTTGCGGGTGACAGCGGCCGTCACGAACGGGTTGCCGTCACGATCACCGCCGACCCATGAGCCGACGCGCACGAAGGGTCGCACGACCGGCGCGCGGTTGCCTACGCCCGGGCCCTGCAGGGCATCGTCGACGCGACGGTACACGTGCGGGACCGCGGTGAAGAGAGTCTCGTCGAAGACGGCCATCACCGCTCGAACTTCGTCAGTCGGCGAGGGTTTCTCCGGACGCAGGGGAGCCGTCCGCCAGAGCGTGTCGATCTCCTCGAGCATGCGGCGCTCGGCCCGCCGGTGGTCGGCACCGCCCCGCAGCGAGGCATCGTGCTCGTCGAGCAGATCGGCGAGGCGACGGATGCTGGTCGAGATCGCGCGTCGTCGCGCCTCGGTCGGGTGCGCGGTGAACACGGGATGAAAGCGCAGCCCCTGGAGTCTTTGCAGCGCGGTGTCATCGCCCACCTCGGCGGCGAGCCGCACGAACGCCGCGGCGACCGAGTCCGCGGCATCCTCGCGGTCGGGTCGCCCGTCGCGTTCACGCAGGATGCGGACGCGCTGGTGCTCCTCGGCGAGGTTCACGAGGTGGAAGTAGCAGGTGAAGGCTCGTGCCACTTCGTCGGCGCGAGCGATCGACAGCGAGTCGGCGATCGACGCGGCCCGTTCGAACGCCTCGGAAGTCTCGTCCGTGTAGGCCTGGATCGTCGCGGCGCGCAGACGCTCGACATCGTCGAACAGGCCGGGCGATCCGCTTTCGCGCAGCACCCGCCCCAACAGCGAACCGAGCAGACGCACGTCGGCTCGCATGTTGTCGGGGATTTCCTGACCGGCCTCGAAGCGGCCGACCAGATCGATCGCTTCGGTGGGAGTGGGCTCACGCATGCTTCCACGCTAGTGGTGACGTGTTTCGCTGAAGTGACACCGGGGGCCCGTGTGACGGATCGCTACGATGGATGACAGGTGTGCCGGGAAGCCTGGTCGGCGTCTTGTCGTCGACCCGTCCGAGGAGGACCCATGGCTTTGCTTCGTTCTGCACGATTTCCGGCGATTCTGCTGCTGACCGCGGCGATCGCCGGACTGGTGATCGCCAACTCGCCGATCGGCGCCGCCGTCATCGAGTTCGCCGGCGAACACGTGGGAATACCCGGCACCCCCGTCGATCTCTCCCTCCTGCACTGGGTGTCGGACGGCTTGCTGGCGGTCTTCTTCTTCGGCGTCTCCGTCGAGCTGCAGTACGAGTTGACCCGCGGTGAACTGAGCAGCGTACGTCGGGCCATCCAGCCGGCGATCGCGGCGGCCGGCGGGGTCATCGTGCCCGTAACCGTCTATCTCGTCGTCACGGCCGGGTCCGGGCTCGAATCGGGCTGGCCTATCCCGACGGCCACTGACGTCGCCTTCGCACTCGGCGTCCTCGCCGTGTTCGGACGTGGACTTCCAGCATCCGTCCGTGTGTTCCTGTTGGCACTGGCGATCCTGGACGACATCGTCGGCATCGTGTTCATCGCCGTGCTGTTCGCGTCGGATGTCAATTTCGGGCTGCTTGCGACCGCTCTCCTCGGTGTGGTCGCGTTCGCGGTTCTGAGCCGGATGCTGGACGGCCGAGGCCGCGTGCCGATCGGCGTCCTCCTGGTCGTGATCGCCGTGACCGTCTGGGTGCTCGTGCTGGAATCCGGCGTGCACGCCACGATCGCCGGCGTGCTCCTCGGGCTCGCAATGGCGCAGGAGCCGGCACTGCGCACGCGCCACGCGCTGGAGCCATGGATCAATGGCGTGATCTTGCCCGTCTTCGCGTTCTCCGCGGCGCTCGTCGTGATCCCCGAGGTCCGCGCAGGCGGGCTCTCGCCGGTGTTCTGGGGCGTCCTGATCGCTCTGCCGGTCGGCAAGGTCATCGGGATCGCCGGCGCGGGCTGGGTCGCACAGCGAATGTTCGGTCGCGTGGAATCGGGCCCGAAGCTCGCGCTCGGCGACCTGATCGCCGCGGGCGCTCTGGGCGGCATCGGCTTCACCGTTTCGCTGCTGCTGGCGAACCTGGCCTTCGCCGACGAGGCGCTCGTCCGCGACGAGGCCACGCTCGGCGTTCTCGCCGGGTCGATCATCGCGCTCGTGCTCGCGGCGGTGCTGGTGTCGATGCGCGCCCGCGCCCACCGCAGGATGCCGGTCGGAGACGCCGCATGAGTGATCTTCATCCCGCACCGAAAGACGCGTTGCGCGTGGCTGCCGAAACGATGCGCGCGGTGCGCGACCGTTGCGTGTGGACGCAGCAGATCGGGCACGACGACCTCGTTCCTTACCTGGTAGAGGAGAGCGCAGAGCTCGTCGACGCGATCGAAGAGGGCACGCGAGACGATCTGCGCGAAGAGCTCGGCGATCTGCTCTGGCAAGTACTGTTCCACGCCGAGATCGCATCCAGAGACGCCGATGCACCGTTCGACATCGATGACGTCGCACGCGGGCTCACGGAGAAGATGGTGCGCCGGCATCCCCACGTCTTCGCGGGCGAGACCGCCGAGACTCCCGAGGAGGTGCTCGTGCTGTGGAATGCGGCGAAGGCCGCCGAAAAACACCAGCGCACGAGTGTGCTCGACGGGGTCTCCGAGCGGATGCCGAGCCTCGCGCTGGCTCAGAAGCTCGTGGGAAAGGCTGCCCAGGTCGGCGTCTCTGCTCCTGTGCGCGACGTCCCGAATTCCGAGGCCGAGCTCGGCGATGCGCTGCTCGCCCTGGTCGCTGAGGCACGCGTGCGCGGGTGGGACGCCGAGCGGGCCCTCCGTGAGCGGCTGCGCACCCTGCAATCCGACGTCCGCGCCGCGGAGGCACCGGCGACGGATGCGCCGAACTCCTCAGATCTGAGCTGATCTCCGCGTCGCTCGGCACTCCACAGCGTTGCGGCGCCCGGATATGAGGAGGTTGGCACGGTACTTCCGTCTCGCCGACCCGGCGGATGCCGGTCTAACGGACCTGGAAGAATGGCCGGGTGGCAACTGTGAACCCGCCGCGCGGCATGCGCGACTTCCTCCCCGCTGACAAAGCCCGACGCGAGCGCGCACTCGCCGTGATCCGCGAGCGGTACCGCGCGCACGGATTCGACGAGATCGAGACACCCGTCATGGAGGAGTACGGGCGCCTGCACGCCGGAATCGGCGGCGATAACGAGAAGCTCGCCTACAACGTGCTCAAGCGCGGACTGGATGCCGAAGGCATCCGGTCCGCGGCGGACGACCCGGCAGCCCTCACTGATCTGGGCCTGCGCTACGACCTGACGGTGCCCCTGGCACGCTTCTACGCCTCGCACCGCGCGGAACTGCCCGGGGTGTTCCGATCGATCCAGATCGCACCGGTCTGGCGGGCGGAGCGGCCGCAGAAAGGGCGCTACCGCCAGTTCGTGCAGTGCGACATCGACATCATCGGCGAGACGACCTCGCGCGCTGAAGCCGAACTCGTCGTCGCGACTCTCGACACCGCGGACGCCTTGGGCCTGGAGGGCGGAAGCATCCGCATCAACGATCGCCGCGCCCTGGACTGGATGCTCGACAGCTTCGGCTTCACCGCTGAGGAGCGTCCCGGTGTCCTCATCACGATCGACAAGCTCGACAAGATCGGTGCCGAGGGAGTCGTTGCAGAGCTCCGTGCCCGCCGCGCCACCGCATCCGCCGCGGACGCGTTCGAGCAGTTCATGACCCGCCCGATGACGATGGAGTACAACCCGTACGGGGAGCGTCAGATTCGCAAGCTTCTGCCGCCAGGGGCCCCCGACGACGTCGTGTCAGATCTGGTGGGCATCGGCGACGCGGTCGCGGCGGCACGCGGTGTCACCGACGTCCCCCTCGTCTTCGATCCGTTCCTGGTGCGCGGCATGGGGTACTACACCGGCACGATCTTCGAGCTCGCGCACCCGAGCGTCGACTACTCGCTGGGCGGCGGCGGTCGCTACGACGGCATGATCGGTCGCTTCCTCGGCCAGGAGGTGCCCGCCGTGGGCTTCTCGATCGGCTTCGAGCGGATCGTTGACCTGCTGCAGACGCCGACGGATGCCGCGGGCACCGCGATCGTCCTCGTCCACGACCGCGAGGTCGCCGCGGGTGACCTGCTGGCGCTCAAGGCCGCCCTGGTGGCGGAGGGCACGAGAGTGCGGCTCGAGGTGCGTGCGAAGAACCTCAAGCCGCTTCTCGAACGGGCCGCTGCCGATGGATACTCATCGTTCGCGATCGTCGCCCCCGGGGCCTCCCGTGCGTCCCTCGAGGTCAAGCCGATCGCGTGACGCGCAGACGGATGACGCGGTAGGCGATCCCCGCGAGCACGACGGCGGCACCTGCGGCGACCGACGGCCACGGCAGCGAGAACGCCAAGGTGAGGCATCCGATCGCTCCCGCTATCTGCAGGCCGCGCGGATACCGGCGGGCCGACCCGTGCTGGCGGAAGGCTGCTGCTGCCTGCACGGCCCGTGCCCACACCGCGAACACTCCAGCCCCTCTGTTGACGAGAGGAAGGGGAGCCGCGACGCTGAGCGCATGACAGAACTCTCGCTGGATGCCGCGCGCCGCGTGGAGGAGTATCTGAGCGACACGCTGATCGGCCACGATGCCGCCCTGCAGGCGGCTCTGGACGATCAGGATGCCGCGGGGATGCGAGCGATCGAGGTCGCGCCCGTGGCGGGCAAGCTGCTGCATCTGCTCGTGCGCATCGCGGGAGCGCGGCGCGTGCTCGAGATCGGAACCCTCGGCGGATACTCCACGATCTGGCTCGCGCGCGCCGTCGGTGCACGCGGTGCCGTGCACACGATCGAAGCCGAGCCCGCCAACGCGGCCGTTGCCCGACGCAGCATCGACCGCGCCGGAGTGGGGGAGCGCGTCCACATCCACGTCGGTCACGCCGACGGCGTGCTGCCGACCTTGCGCGGGCCCTTCGACTTCGTCTTCATCGACGCGGACAAGGAGTCGAACGCGCTGTATCTCGAGTGGGCGGCTCGGCTGGGGCATGCCGGAACCGTCGTGGTCATCGACAACATCGGGCGCTCGGGGGCGGTCGCCGATGCGGACTCCCGCAATTCCCAGGTCGTCGGAACCCGCGCAGCCCTCGACATGCTGGGCACCGATCCGCGGTTCGATGCGACAGCCCTGCAGACTCTCGACCGCAAGGGATGGGACGG
>JAHIOK010000131.1 GCA_018895315.1 Actinomycetota bacterium
CATGGTGGCAGCGGTGCCCTGCGCGTCACCCGACATGTTGCTTCGGAGCGAGCTGAAGGCGCTCGACGAGCCCGCGCCGCTGTCGGAGACGTTGTAGACGATGCCGGTGTAGGCATCCATCGTGGCGATGCGCACGCGCGCATCCTTCGGCAGTCCGGTCACCGTGAACAACGAGGTCGACGCATCGTCGCGGACGATCCCGCGGTAGGACTGCAGGGGGCTCGGGTACTGCTGGATGTCGAACGGCGGGATGATCGTGTCGCGCAGCACGTATCGGGGCGAGTTCGGTGCGGCGAAAGCGCTGGTCGCAACCCCGGCGAGCACCGCGACCGCGATGATCGCCCCACCGGTGAGGATGCGGCGGGTGGGGCGGGGAGCGGCGGCATTCTCGCCGAGCGAGACGGCCGCCCGTGCGGGAGCCCAGGACTGGCGCACGGCGAGCCAGACGATCGCGACGACGGCGAACACCACGCCCTCGATCACGGGCGCCGCGGGCTGCGACGTGCCCAGCGCGATCTGACCGGCGAGGAACGCCGCAGCGGGCAGCAGCGCCCAGGCCGGGTGCGATGCGCGCAGGGCCAGGCTCGCGATCACGACGGCGGCGATCAGTGAGAGCAGGAACGGAACGAGGGCGAAACCATCGGATGCCGACACCGGCGTCACGGTGGTGAGCAGCTCCTTCCACGACGTGACGATGCCGAGCGCCAGGCGTCGCAGGGTCTCGAGCGTAGGGATGACCCCCGCGATCGTGGTCGATGACAGGGCGAGCGCTCCGCCGAACCCGAAGTACGCGAGCACCGTGACCGCCGCGAGCACCAGGACGCCCCACCGGCGCCAGGCACCGACGGCAGCGATCGCGAGACCGAGCAGGGCGCCGCCGATCGCGGCGACGAGGTAGGACGGGCCGCCGAACGTCGGCCAGAACCCGGCGATCGGCACGGCCAGCAGCAGTGTGGACGCGGCGAGGTCGGCGATCCACCGACGGGCGGGCAGCACGGCGCGGGTCATGCGAGCACCTTGCGCAGCGCGGCGGGCAGCTGCTCGAGCGCGCCGACCGTGACGACATTCGCGTCGCCGATGCGGCGGAGCGCAGGAGCGGCGCCTGACTGGGCCACGACGGCGAGCACACGCGCGCCGAACGGCAGGCGCGCGCAGGCCAGACGAAGGCGTGTGGGATCGACGGACGATCCGCAGACGAGCACGACGACGCTGGCGAGCGGGAGCGTGGCCGCGAGCGTGCCGGCGAGGTCTTCGATACTGCCCTCGCGGCTGCGCGAGGGCAGCAGGGCGGCGAGGGCGTCGAGCAGCCGCTTGCCTGTGCTCGCGGGGAGCCCGCGGCCCTGCACCCGCACATCGACCTGGCGAGAGTCGCGCAGCGCACGGAGCCCGAGCGACCCGGCAGCAGAGATGGCGAGTTCGAACTCGTCGGTGTTCTTGTAGTCGGACGGGTTGCGGGAGAGCCCGATCACGAAGTGCGAGCGGCGGGTCTCCTCGTACTGACGCACCATCAGGTCTCCGGTGCGCGCCGAGGAGCGCCAGTGCACGTGCCTCAGGTCATCGCCCGGCTGATACTCGCGCAGCGCGTGGAACGACACGTCGTCGCGCGACAGGTCGGTCGCGGCAAGGCCTTCGAGGTCGCGCATGAAGCCGAGTGACTGGCCTTCGAACAGGACGGTCCGTGGGTGCACGTACAGATCGACCGGCTCATCACGGCGATGCACGCGCTCGAAGAGGCCGAGAGGGTCGCCGCGGACGACGCTGATCGGACCGACCGCGAGCACGCCGCGACGCGTGGTCGGAATCGCGAAGAGCTCTTCGACCGATTCCCCCGCGGCGAGCCGCCCGACCGCGAACTCGCCGCGGCCCGCGCCCACGGGCAGCACGACGCGCGACGGCAGGATGGCGCGGCGGCTGTCGTTCGCGAGCGTCATGGCTCCGACGGCTCGTTCTCCGACGACCACGCGCGTGCGGTTCAGATCGAGCGACACCTCATAGGTCGTGCGCCCGAACAGGAAGCCGGTGCACAGGACGAGCGTGACGCTCAGCACGACCGCGGCGATCGTCAGCTCCCACCACCCCATCACGTCGCCGCCGATCCAGAGCGCGATCGTGGCGGCGATCAGCACCCAGGCCGCGGGCCGGACGACGCGCAGGATGCCGCGGGCGCGACGCAGCACGACGGTGCCGACGGCGGCGGCCGCATCCGTCCATCGCGCTGCTTTCGCGGACCTGAGCGCCTCCGCACTCATCAGGCCGCAGACCTCGCCTGGGGGGCTGCGACGGTCTCGAGCACACGCCCGATGACGGTCTCGGGAGTGGTGCCCGAGAACTCCGCCTCGGGGTCGAGCACGAGCCGGTGCGTCCAGACCGCGGCGGCGAGCGTCTTGATGTCATCGGGGATCACGTAGTGGCGCCCCTGCGTGGCGGCCCAGACCTTCGCGATGCGCACCATGGCGAGCGAGCCGCGCACCGAGACCCCCAGGCGCGTGGCCGCATCCGTGCGGGTGGCCTCCGACAGCTTTGCGGCGTAGCGCAGCACGGCGGTCTCGACGTGAACGGTCGAGGCCAGGTCGGCCATATCGGCGACCGCGCCGGTGGTGATGA
>JAHIOK010000132.1 GCA_018895315.1 Actinomycetota bacterium
CCGCTCGCGGCACGTAGGACGATCGCGCGATAACGTAGGGATGTGATGGCGGCCGGATCGAACGAGGGGCGGGGGCCTCTCTATCGGCTGTACATCAATCGTCTCCGACACCAGCTGAAGTCTGTCGTCGTTCCACGCCACGTTGCGATGATGATCGACGGCAATCGCCGATGGGCCAAGCAGCTGGGTTACGACTCGGCCGCGCACGGTCACCGCGCGGGCGCAGCGAAGATGTTCGAATTCCTGCAGTGGTGCGACGATGTCGGCGTCGAGGTCGTATCGCTCTACCTGTTGTCCACGGACAACGTCCGCAAGCGCGACTCGGCGGAGCTGGCCGACCTCATCGAGATCATCGCGGAGCTGGCTGACGAGTTGTCACGCGTCTCGGGATGGCGGGTCAAGCACGTCGGCCGCGTCGAACTGCTGCCCCCCGAGTTGGCGACCGTGCTGCGAGATGCGGAGGCGCGCACGAAGGAGAACACCGGGCTGCACGTCAACCTCGCGGTCGGCTACGGCGGACGCAGCGAGATCGTGGACGCGGTGCGGAGCATCATCGCGCAGCACGACCAGGGCGGCGGGTCTCTGGAGCAACTCGCGGCGAGCCTGACCCCCGAGCAGATCGGCGAGCACCTGTACACGGGGGGTCAGCCCGACCCCGACCTCGTCATCCGCACGTCGGGGGAGCAGCGTCTGAGTGACTTCCTGCTCTGGCAGAGCGCGCACAGCGAGTTCTACTTCGTCGAAGCGCTCGGTCCTGATCTCCGCGAAGTGGACTTCCTCCGCGCGATTCGGGACTACGGGTCGCGAGACCGGCGCTTCGGCAGCTGAGGCCTTCGCGCACAGTGGTGCGTGCCAGACTGTCTGAGTGACGGATCTGGACTCCTACCTGGCCTCTTTCGATGCCGAACCCGGTTACCTCGACTGGGCGGCCTTCGGGCCGCTGTCGGCTTCCGTCCGAGACGAGGTGATCGCGGATGTCGCACTTCTCGGCACCGGTCGACGCTCGGGCATCGATCTCGTCGCTGATCACGCTCGCGACGCGCGCGCCTTGCTCGCCGAACTGCTCGACGCTGAGCCCGACGAGCTCACCCTGCAGCCTTCGACCGCCTACGGCCTCATGCAGGCGATCTATGGAGTGTCGGGCTCGCTGCTGCTGGCGCCCAGCGAGTTTCCCAGTCTGACCATCGCCGCTACGCGTGCCGCGGATTCCTTGGGTCGGCTCGCCGTGCACTGGCTCGAGACGCCCGACGGTGTCGTGACCCCGGAGATCGTCCGTGATTCGCTGACCGACGAGACATCCGCCGTCGCCGTGAGTCTCGTCGATTTCCGCACCGGTTATCGCGCCGACCTCTCCGCGCTCAGGGATGTCATCGGTGACCGCCTGCTCATCGTTGATGCCGTTCAGGGATTCGGGATCGTTCAGGCCGACTACGCTGCCGCGGATGTCGTATGTGGCAATGGCTACAAGTGGCTGCGCGCCGGGCGAGGGACGGGATTCGCCTGGTTCGGCCCCCGGGCGAGAGAGCGCATCACGCCGGTGCTCTCGGGCTTCGCCGGCACAGACGGCGACCTGCCCGTCGATGCGCTGCCTGCGCCGGCGATGTCCGCCAGGGCATTCACCGTGAGCCCTCCCGACCATCTCGCGGCAGCGCGTCTCGCGGCGGCGCTGCGCGAGGTCAGGGATGTGGGGGTCGCCGTGATCGAACGGGAGATCACGGCGCGCACCGACGAAGTGATCTTCATCGCCGACCGGTACGAGATTCCCGTCGTCACTTCCCGTGATCCGCAACAGCGCGCGGGCATCGTCGCGCTTGCTCCCGCGGCACACGATGTCGCGGCACTCGGCGCGGCGCTCGCCAACCACGGGGTGAGTGCGACCACTCGCTCCGGTCAGGTGCGCATCGCACCGCACG
The DNA here is from genome assembly GCA_018895315.1 of Actinomycetota bacterium. Classification (GTDB taxonomy): domain Bacteria; phylum Actinomycetota; class Actinomycetes; order Actinomycetales; family Microbacteriaceae; genus Microbacterium. The sequence continues at coordinate 1,914 of JAHIOK010000132.1, forward strand.
TCGGCACCGGTGAAGACACCATGCAGCTCCTCGGCGATGCTCTCGCGGCGTCGCGCGCGTGGTGACCCCAGGCGTGCCAAAGGAATTTACTCGCCCGTAACCTCCCGCGGGGCGTGTCGATTCGGCCGGTATCGTCAGGGCGTCGTACGTTCGTCGCAGCGGGCAAGGCGCCCGTTCGAGTCGGCCGTCTGGACCGCGACTCGTGGCCCTGGTCGACTCGCAAGAGCCGGGATTCACCCCGGGTCGGGAGTTGATTGTGACCTCACGAGCACCAGAGCAGCGGTACCTCGAGCGTGTCGCGGAGGACGCCGCACAAGCGGTCGATCTGCGCACCTACGTGTTGGACACGTCGGTGCTGCTGAGCGATCCGCGAGCGTTCTTCCGATTCGCCGAGCACTCGGTTGTGATCCCCGTGGTGGTGATCACCGAACTCGAGGGCAAACGCCACGATCCCGAGATCGGCTATTTCGCTCGTCAGGCCCTTCGCCATTTGGATGAGCTGCGTATCGAGCACGGTCGCCTCGATTTCCCGGTGCCCGTGGGCGAGGGCGGCACCCTTCGTGTCGAGCTCAACAACACCGACGTGACAGTCCTGCCGTCGGGTATGCGCCTCGGAGACAACGACACCCGCATCCTTGCCGTCGCGACGCACCTCCAGCAGGACGGCAACGACGTCACGATCGTCTCCAAAGACCTCCCGATGCGCGTGAAGGCGGCCTCCCTCGGTCTTACCGCCGAGGAGTACCTCGCCGAGCAGGCGGTCGACTCCGGCTGGACCGGGATCGCCAGCCTCGACCTCTCGGGCGATGACATCAGTGATCTGTACGAGAGCGAGGTCGCCGTCAGCGAAGAGGTGCGAGGTCTCCCGGTCAACACCGGGCTCGTCATCCACTCCGAGCGAGGTTCCGCCCTCGGCCGCGTGACCGGGGACGGGGAATTCAAGCTCGTGCGCGGTGACCGCGAGCTGTTCGGCATGCACGGTCGATCGGCCGAGCAGCGCATCGCCATCGACCTTCTGCTCGACCCAGAAGTGGGGATCGTCTCGCTCGGCGGGCGCGCGGGGACGGGCAAGTCGGCGCTCGCGCTGTGCGCGGGGCTCGAGTCGGTGATCGAGCGCCAGCAGCAGCGCAAGATCATCGTGTTCCGGCCCCTCTTCGCGGTGGGCGGGCAGGAGCTGGGCTACTTGCCGGGCGACCAGCAGGAGAAGATGAACCCCTGGGGTCAGGCGGTCTTCGACACGCTCGGCTCGGTCGTCTCCGGCAACGTCATCGAAGAGGTCGTGGCTCGCGGCCTGCTCGAAGTCATGCCGCTCACCCACATCCGCGGACGATCCCTTCACGACGCCTTCGTGATCGTGGACGAAGCGCAGTCTCTCGAACGGAACGTGCTCCTCACGGTGCTGAGCCGCATCGGGCAGAATTCCCGCGTGGTCCTCACGCACGACGTCGGCCAGCGCGACAACCTGCGGGTCGGACGGCACGACGGCATCGCCTCGGTGATCGAGACGTTGAAGGGCCACGGACTGTTCGGGCATGTGACGTTGATGCGCTCTGAACGGTCCGCGATCGCGGCGCTCGTCACCGATCTCCTGGAGGCCAGCGAGCTCGCGTGAATCGTTGACGAAGGGGCCGGGGTGCATGCCTCGGCCCTTTTCGGCGTAAATGAGAAGAGTCTCATTCCCGCAGCGGTGCTGTTCTCACCGGAGGAGGCCAAACTAGTGGAGAGGCGCACGCCGCGCCTCAACAGGGAAGTGAACGATGGTCAACACACGCACATCGATGGCGGTCGGCGGAGCTGCGACGCTCGCCGCCACGGTCGCGATCGCCTGTGTCGTGTCGATCAGCAACGCCGCTGCGCTCTCGAACGACCCAGGCGTTGCCGTGGCGGGCGCGTCGATCGTCGTTCCGGCCCCCACGGCGACAGCGACCGCCTCGACGCCGAGCCCGATCGTCACTCCTTCGCCGGTTGTCACCGCCGAGACGGTTCCCGCGCCCGAGCCGCGCGAAGTGGCGGCCACACAACCCGTGGCGAAACCACCGGCCGCGACATCCGACGACGATGCCACGGTAGACGACGAGACAGCCGACGGCGGCCATCTCAGCAGTCGCGAGTGGCAACGCATACGCGCATGGGCGCTGAACAAAGGCTGGGACGAAGATCGCGTGAACGCCTGGCTTGAGAGCGTCCGCAGTCGCTCCGACCACAAGACCCCCGCTTCGGCGGTGCCCCCATCCGAGGAGGAGTCCCCCAGCTCCGATCTCGGATCGAAAAGAGAGCAGTCGCCCACGCCTTCCCCTGGCGTATCCGGCTGACGGGCAGGAGTCCCCCCGGCTCCGCCCTCTCACAGCCCCCGGCGCGCCCACGCCGGGGGCTTCTCTGTCTACTCCCAGCGGTAGCCGGCGCCTCGGACGGTGCTGATGCGATCATGGCCGAACTTGC
>JAHIOK010000133.1 GCA_018895315.1 Actinomycetota bacterium
CGCGACTCTCGCTCGCCCAGCAGATGCCGGTCGGCGTCGTCGGGGTCATCTCGCCCTTCAACGTGCCGTTGATCCTCGGCATCCGTGCCGTAGCTCCCGCGCTCGCCCTCGGTAACGCGGTGCTGCTCAAGCCCGACCCGCGCACGGTCATCACCGGCGGTGTATCGATGGTGCGGATCTTCGAAGAGGCGGGACTGCCCGCCGGTCTGCTGCAACTCGTGCCGGGCGGCGCCGACGTCGGTGAGGCGATGGTCGCCGACCCGCGCGTGGGTGTGATCGCCTTCACCGGCTCGACCCGCGCGGGTCGAATCGTCGGAGAGATCGCCGGCCGTCACCTGACGCGCGCGCACCTCGAGCTCGGCGGAAACTCCGCGTATGTCATCCGCGCCGATGCCGACGTCGACAAGGCCGTCAACCTCGCAACATGGGGCTCGTTCCTGCACCAGGGCCAGATCTGCATGACCGTGGGTCGTCACATCGTGCACGAGTCGCTGTTCGAGGAGTACGTCACGAAGCTGGCGGCGAAGGCCGACTCGATGCACGTCGGCGACCCCGCCGCGGGGCAGGTGCACCTGGGTCCGCTCATCGACGAGGTGCAGCGTGACCGCGTGCACACCCTCGTGCAGGATGCCGTCGCTCAGGGTGCGCAGCTGCGCGCCGGCGGCACCTACGACCAGCTCTTCTATCGCCCGACCGTGCTCGCGAACACCCCCACGGATGCCGCGGCCTACTGCGACGAGGTGTTCGGCCCGGTGGCATCCGTCGTGTCGTTCTCGACCGACGACGAGGCCGTCGCACTCGCCTCGGCGACCGACTACGGGCTTTCGCTCGGCATCGTCACGGCAGACGTCTTCGCGGGACTCGAAATGGCGCAGCGCATTCCGACCGGCATCGTGCACATCAACGACCAGACCGTGAATGACGAGGCGAACTCGCCCTTCGGCGGGGTCGGATCCTCGGGCACCGGGTCACGTCACGGCGGCGCGCAGGCCAACATCGACGCTTTCACCGAGACCCGGTGGATCACGATGCGCCGCGAGCCGGGGCAGTACCCGCTGTAACGCCGGTCGACGCACCTCCTGAGCAGAGGACTTTCGGCCGAGATGAGGACTCCGCGAACCACGGAGTCCTCATCTCGGCCGATTCTCCTCGGGCGGCGCGAGGATCAGAAGACGATGACGGGTTTCACCGTGGCGCCGCCGTGCATGTCGTGCGCGGCCTGTGCGATGTCGTCGAGGCGGTAGCGCTTCTCGAGTCGTTCGAGCGGCAATGCTCCCGAACGGTGCAGATCCACGAGCAGGGGGATCAGTTCCTGCGGTGCCGTGTCACCCATCGTGATGCCGCGCAGCACTTTCCCGGGGAGGATGCCCTGGATGTCGACCGAGATCTCGGTGCCGGGAGGCGGCGCGCCGCAGACGAGCACCGTGCCGCCGATCGCGGCCGCGTCGAGCGCACCGCGCGCGACCTTCGGGCTTCCTGTCGTATCGAAGCTGAGGTCGACGCCGTGGCCTCCGGTGATCTCCGCCACCCGCGCGACGACATCCTCCGTCGACGCGTCGATCGTGTCGGTAGCCCCCAGCTCTCGGGCAAGAGCAAGGCGGTCTGGCACGAGATCGATCGCGATCAGCTGAGCGGGGTGGCGTAGCCCCGCCGCGATGACGGCGGACAAGCCGACCGCGCCCGCTCCGTACACGGCGACGATGTCGTCGGGCCCGGGGTTCAGCGCGTTCCACATCGACCCGAATCCCGTCAGCACTCCGCAGCCGAGGGGTGCCAGTGCGACGAGGTCGGCGTCGGGAGCCACTTTGACGATTCCGCGGGCATCCGCGATCGCATACGTGCCGAAGGAGGACTGACCGAAGAAGTGGGCGGCAACCGGGGCACCCTCGCGCGTGATGCCGGCGGAGTCGGGCTCTCTCAGCATCCCGAACAGGTTCCGAGGCGCCCAGGTCTCGCAGTACGCGGGGTGTCCGGTGTCGCAGCCACGGCATGCGCCGCACGAGGTGAAGCTCATGAGCACCTGATCGCCGACCTCCAGGCCTTCGACGCCCGGCCCCACCTCATCGACGACGCCGGCACCCTCATGGCCGATGATTCCGGGGCTCGCGAACGGGATGCCGCCGGCGATGACGCCGAGGTCGGTGTGGCACAGGCCCGATGCGACCATCCGCACCCGCACTTCGCCTCGGCCCGGGGCTCCGTAGGTGACGTCGGAGACGGTGAGCACTCCGTCCTCCAGAACGGCGGCCCGCCCCGTCGTCATTGCGCCGCGCCCTGGTCGAGGCCGAACACGATGGAGTGCGACTTCTGGTAGGACGCCATCGCTTCAGGACCGCCCTCGCGGCCCCATCCGGACGCCTTGACCCCTCCGAACGAGATCGCGGGGTCGAGGATCGCCCATCCGTTGACCCACGTGATGCCCGCCTGGAGGCGCGCTGCGACGCGGTGAGCTTTGGTGAGATCGGTGGTCTGGATGCCGCTGGCCAGGCCGTACCGCGTGCTGTTGGCCAGCGCGACAGCCTCGTCTTCCGTGTCGAAAGGCTGCACCGTGAGCACGGGACCGAAGACTTCCTCTGCCACGATCTCGGCGTCGGGCTCCAGATCAGCGATCACGGTGGGGGCATAGTAGAAGCCACCTCCGAGGTCGACTTCGTGGCCGCCGGTGACGATGCGTGCTCCGGCTGCGCGTGCGCGCTCGACCATGCCCGACACCTTCTCCAACTGGGTGCGGCTGGCGAGAGGGCCGATCACCGTTCCTGGATCGGTCACATCGCCGAAAGGAACATGGGGCAGGGCGCTCTCGAG
>JAHIOK010000134.1 GCA_018895315.1 Actinomycetota bacterium
GACCGCGGCGATCTGCGTCTCGTCCACGACGACGTCGGCGGTCGCCGTCGCCGAAGAGCGCGAGAGCTCGGCCTGCACCTCGACGAGGGCATCCCGGATGCGCGAGGCCTCCTCGTACTGCTCCGCCGAGACGGCGGCGTTCTTGTCCGCCTCGAGCTCTGCCAGTCGGGCCAGCAGTGCGCTGGTGTCAACGGTCGTACCGAGGCTGAGACGCAGCCGCGCCCCCGCCTGGTCGATGAGGTCGATGGCCTTATCGGGCAGCACCCACTCCGGAAGATACCGATCGCTCAGCTCTACGGCCGCGCGAAGGGCGCCGTCGGTGTAGCGCACGGCGTGGTGCTCTTCGTAGGCGGGCATGAGACCGTGCAGGATCAGGACGGCGTCCTCGATGCTGGGTTCGCCCACGCGCACGGGCTGGAAGCGACGTTCGAGAGCGGGGTCCTTCTCGATCTTGCGGTACTCGGCGAGCGTGGTCGCGCCCACGAGGTGAAGTTCTCCCCGGGCGAGGCGGGGCTTCAGAATGTTGCCGGCATCCATCGCACCATCGCCGCCGCCCCCCGCACCGACCAGGGTGTGCACTTCGTCGATGAAGACGATGATCCGGCCGTCCTGGGCGGCGATCTCATCGATCGTTCCGGTGAGACGCTCCTCGAAGTCGCCGCGGTAGCGCGTGCCGGCGAGCATCGCGGGGAGATCGAGCGAGATCACTCGGCGATCGCGCAACTGCTCGGGCACGGCGCCCTCGGCGATTGCGCGCGCGAGTCCTTCGACGACAGCGGTCTTGCCGACTCCGGCTTCCCCGACGAGCACGGGGTTGTTCTTCGTGCGACGGCTGAGGATCTCGATGGTCTGCTCGATTTCGTCAACGCGCCCGATCACCGGATCGAGCCGGCCTTCCGCGGCGAGAGCGGTCAGGTCGGTGCCGAAGCGGTCGAGCAGCGGGGTGGTGGATGCCTCGGCATCCTCCTCCGTCTGGTGCGCCCCGGCGGATGTGACGGTCTCGCGGGGACCGTGCATCAGGGCCTCGGCGGTCACACCCGCATCGGCGAGGATCTGCCCCGACGGGGAGTCCTGCCCGAGCACGAGCGCGAAGAAGAGGTGTTCGGGGTCGACATAGGTCGATCCCGATGATCGGGCCACCTGGAAGGCGTGGAACAGGGCGCGCTGCACCGAGGCGGTCACCACGGCCCCCTCCACGTCGGCCGGCGCGGAGACCGCGGGAAGGCGAGACTCGGCGGCACGCGAGAGCGCGCGCGGGTCGACACCGAGGCGTTCGACCGCGTCCTTCGCGGGAGCCTCGTCGAGCAGGACGCGCAATACGTGAAGAGCATCGAGTTCGCGCTGACCGCGTGAGAGCGCGAAGCGTCCGGCACGCTGCAGCGCTTCCTGCGTACGCGTGCTGAGGAAGCGGCTCAGGTCGATCGAGCGTTCGGCGCGCGCGCGTTCTCCTGCGAGGTACCGCGAGAGGAACTCGTCGAACGAGTTCTCGCCGTTCATCGATGCAGAGAAGTCTTCGGGCATGAAATGTCTCCAGAGAGGTGAGTCGAGTTGCCTCAACTTTATGAACTTGAGGCGTTGCGTATCAAGTTCAACCACGACAGTCACAGAGTATTCCGAGCAAGGTTCTAGGCTGGTGCGATGCGGGAGTTCGGGCGGGGAGTGCGGATGCTGCTCGCAGGCTTCGGGTGGTGGCGTCGTCGCCCAGGTCTCATGATGCTCGGACTGGCACCTGCAGCCATCGTGGGGGCCGCACTCGCGAGTGGGATCGTCGTCCTCGCCACCCATCTCGATGTACTCACCGATGCCGCGACGCCGTTCGCCGACAGCTGGCCGGGACTCTGGGCCACACTGCTGCGCATCGCGGTCGGTACCGCGATGGTCGGTGGAGCGCTCGTTCTGACCGCCGCGCTCTTCACCGCGCTCACCCTGTTGATCGGCGAACCGTTCTACGACCGCATCTGGCGCGCGGTCGAGCGTGACCTGGAGGGAACCGTCCCCGAGGCTCGCTACGGATTCTGGCGCGCCATCGGCGACGCGGCATCGCTGATCACCCGCGGCGTTCTCGTCGCACTGGCGGCCGCACTGATCGGGTTCATCCCGGCGGTCGGCGCACTACTTTCGGTGACGTTCGGAGTAACCGTGACCGGATGGCTTCTCGCCGACGAACTCTCCAGCCGGGCACTCGCTGCACGGAGCATCTCCGCTCCTCACCGCACCGCGCTTCGCCGGGCCCACCGCGCGCGGGCGCTCGGCTTCGGGGTCGCAACGCAGTTGTGCTTCATGATCCCGCTCGGTGCCGTGCTGACGATGCCCGCCGCTGTCGCGGGGTCGACGGTGCTCGCGCGTTCGCTCCTCGAAGACGAGAAGCCGACCCGCACGCAGTGATCGGGACGGGCCCCTGCCGCACCCCCGACGGTGCGGGGTACTAGGCGCGGCCTCCCGGAGGGCCCACGATCAGGAGCACCACGAACACGACGACGATGGCCACGACGAGCAGCAGTCCAAGCAGCCACGGGCGGCGCAGCATCGCTCGCATCAGGCGGTCGTGCCAGGAGCGGTCGCGCGCGTCAGCCGTCTCGATCAGTCGCCACTCCCCCGCCAGCCGGCCCGTGCGGTGCAGCCAGAGCTCGACCGGAATCGTCGCGTACGGAACGATCGCGCTGACGATGGCAGCAATGGTGGGCCAGATCGACCAGCGCTGATTCTTCGCGACCAGCACTGCCGCAACCCCGTAGGAGAGGAAAACGAAGCCATGGATGCCGCCGGCGATCGTCACCGCAATCGCGAGGTCAGACGTCGCTCGCAGGATCAACGCGGCAATCAACAGAGTCCACGACACCGCCTCGGCGACGGCGAGCGAGCGGAACAGAGTCAGGGGCGTACGGAACACGGGTCTCCTCAGGTAGCAGGTGCGCGAGTGCGCGCCTTCAGTATACCTGAAGGGCTTCAGTCGTTCTGAAGCTCAACCCCGAACGGTTGCTCGTGCAGCCCTCGCAACGCGGTGGTGAGGTCGGGCACTCCCCCAGAGAAAGTCGCATCGAGCGCGGCCAGGCGTGCTTCCGCCTCGACCAGTGCAGCGTTGCCCGCAGCAGTGACCCGGAGGTCGGACGCCGACCCCGCGTGGGCGTTGGCGTCAGAGACGAGACCCTGATCAGCAAGCGTACGAACAGCGGTGTGCGCCGTCTGCACGGTGATCTGCGAGCGGCGCGCGAGCTCGCTGAACGAGATGCCCGGGGTGGCCTGCACGTGCGCCAACAGCCCGTACTTGCGTGTGGTGAGACCGAGGTCTTTGAGAACGGCACCGAGTCGCGCATCCCAGACCGCTGATACGGTCAGCAGCGCGATCACCGGACTGAAGGGAGCACGTTCGTTCGCCAAGGGGCGCCGCCTTCCTTCTCTGACTGCCCGGTCTCCCATCCTATCGACGCGCACCCGCCGGGGTCGGCAGCACTACCGTGGGCAGGTGACCTTCTCGCTCGATGCCCTCCGCCGCTGGCCCGACATCGAAGGCCCCGATCTACCGGCATCCGATGCGGCCGATCGACTCATCCTCGACGAATCCGCCGAAGCCAGGCAGGCGACGACCGACGGACTGGTCGTGATCGGCGACGCGTACGGCGCGCTCACCTTGTCGGTGGCGGATGCCTCGGCCCGCGGCATCCGTGTGCACCAGGACGCCCTCACGGGCGAGCGAGCGCTCGCCGCGAACGCCGAAGCGGCAGGGCTGTCAGGGGCATTCACCTCGATGCCGCTGGATGCCGATCTCGTGCGCGATGCCCGGGTAGTGCTGCTGCGGCTTCCCCGGTCACTCGATGCTCTCGAGGACATCGCCGGGCTCATCGCCGCGCATGCCGCACCGGAGGTCGTGGTCTTCGCCGGTGGGCGCATCAAGCACATGACGACCGGAATGAACGATGTGCTGCGGCGCCACTTCGACACGCTGGACGTGACCCACGCTCGCCAGAAGTCGCGGGTGCTCGTGGCCCGCGAGCCGCTCGTGGGCAGGGACCCGGTGCCCGCGCAGGCGGACCGCGACGGGCTGATCGTGTGCTCCTTCGGAGGGGCGTTCGCCGGCACGACCATCGACATCGGCACGCGATTCCTGCTCGAGCACCTCCCCGCCACGCTCCCCGGCGGCACCGCCGCGGACCCGCTCATCGACATGGCATGCGGCACCGGCGTCGTTGCAGCAACACTGGCCCTGCGGCATCCGGAGC
>JAHIOK010000135.1 GCA_018895315.1 Actinomycetota bacterium
GGACGGCTATGTCTCGGTGCAGGCCTACGTCGATCGCCTCGATCTGCCGCAGCTGGCCGGTCTTCGCGAACTCGTCGCCGCCGATTCCGGGCGACCGACCACGTTCGGGTGGGGGCCTCGGTTCCTGCATTCGACCGGGCAGTACCACAAGGGCGGGCCGGCGAACGGGGTGTTCCTCCAGATCGTCGAGGGCACCGAGGTCGATCTCGAGATTCCCGACCGTCCGTTCACCTTCGGCACGCTGATTCGTGCACAGGCAGCGGGCGACGCCGCAGTCCTCTCCGACGATCACGGCCGACCGGTCGTCACGCTCACCCTGACCGACCCGCAGGCCGAAGTCCTCGACCTGTTCGAAGCTGCACAGTAGGGCACACGCATTCATGACCGTTGATATCTCGCGCGGGCACAACCCCCTGCGCGACCCGGAGGACGGCCGCCTCAACCGCATCGCCGGTCCGAGCGCGCTCGTCATCTTCGGCGTGACGGGAGACCTCTCCCGCAAGAAGCTCATGCCCGCCGTCTACGACCTCGCCAACCGCGGCCTCCTGCCCCCGGGCTTCGCGCTCGTGGGCTTCGCGCGACGCGACTGGGAAGACCAGGACTTCGCACAGGTCGTGCACGACGCCGTCGTGCAGTACGCCCGCACCGAGTTCCGCGACGAGACATGGCAGCAGCTCCTGCAGGGGATTCGCTTCGTCTCCGGCGAGTTCGACAACCCGGAGTCCTTCCGGACCCTCCGCGAGACCGTCGAGAAGCTCGACGTCGAGCGTGGCACGATGGGCAACCACGCGTACTACCTCTCGATCCCGCCCAAGGACTTCCCGACCGTCGCGCAGCAGCTGAAGGATTCCGGGCTGGTCGACGACACCGCCGACAATCCCGAGGGATGGCGCCGCGTCGTCATCGAGAAGCCGTTCGGCCACGACCTCGACTCGGCACGAGCCCTCAACGATGCGCTCCGTTCCGCGTTCCCGACCGACTCGATCTTCCGCATCGACCACTACCTCGGCAAGGAGACGGTCCAGAACATCCTCGCCCTGCGGTTCGCGAACGAGCTGTATGAGCCGATCTGGAACCGCAATTACGTCGACCACGTGCAGATCACGATGGCTGAAGACATTGGCGTGGGCGGACGGGCCGGGTACTACGACGGCATCGGCGCCGCGCGGGACGTCATCCAGAACCACCTCCTCCAGCTGCTCGCACTCACCGCGATGGAAGAGCCCATCACGCTCGATGCGCAGAACCTGCGCGCCGAGAAGGAGAAGGTGCTCGCGGCCGTGACATTGCCGGCTGATCTCGGCCATGCCACAGCACGCGGGCAGTACGCCGGTGGTTGGCAGGGCGGCGAGCAGGTACGCGGATTCCTCGAAGAGGACGGCATGCAGCCCGACTCCAGCACCGAGACCTACGCGGCGGTCAAGCTCGAGATCAACACCCGACGTTGGTCGGGAGTGCCGTTCTACCTGCGCACGGGCAAGCGCCTCGGACGCCGCGTCACCGAGATCGCCGTGGTCTTCAAGCGCGCGCCGCAGCACTTGTTCTCCCGCTCGCAGACCGAGGAGCTCGGCCAGAACGCCCTCGTGATCCGCGTGCAGCCCGACGAGGGCGTGACCATCCGCTTCGGCTCGAAGGTTCCCGGCGCCGGTTCACAAGTGCGCGACGTGACCATGGACTTCGGCTACGGCCACGCTTTCACCGAAGCCAGTCCCGAGGCCTACGAGCGGCTCATCCTCGATGTACTGCTCGGCGATCCGCCCCTGTTCCCGCGGCACGAAGAGGTCGAGCTCAGCTGGAAGATCCTCGACCCGATCGAGAAGTACTGGGCGAGCCAGGAAGGCCCACTCGAGCAGTACTCCCCCGGATCTTGGGGTCCCGCATCCGCTGATGAGCTCCTCGCTCGCGACGGCCGTACCTGGAGGCGCCCGTGATCGTCCAGCTGCCTGACACCACCGTCAGCAAGATCTCGCGTGCACTCGTGAGCGTCCGCGAAGAAGGCGGAGCCGTCGCGCTCGGCCGTGTCCTCACCCTCATCATCGTGACTCGTCACGGTGCGGAGGAAGAAGTCATCGAGGCCGCGAACGACGCCTCCCGCGAGCATCCGATGCGCGTCATCGTCCTGATGATCGGCGGAGACGACGACGACGACGATCCCCGTCTGGACGCCGAGATCCGAGTGGGCGGCGACGCCGGAGCGAGTGAGGTCGTCGTGCTCAGCGCGCACGGCGCGGCCGGCTCCAACGCCGAGAGCCTCGTGACCGGTCTCCTTTTGCCGGATGCGCCCGTGGTGGCCTGGTGGCCATCGGAGACACCCGACATGCCGTCGACCTCGGCGATCGGAAAGATCGCACAGCGCCGCATCACGGATGCGGCGACGAAGCCCGATCCGGCCGCCTGGGTCGCGCATCTCGGCGAGCATTACGCCCCGGGTGACACCGACTTCGCGTGGACGCGCGTCACGCGCTGGCGTGAGCAGCTCGCCGCCGTCCTCGACCAGCCGCCCTTCGAGCCCGTGACAGCCGTCGAGGTACTCGGTGCATCCGACTCCCCCTCGACTCCCCTTCTCGCCGAATGGCTGCGACTGAAGCTCGACGTGCCCGTCGACTGGTCCTATCTCGACCAGGACGTCTGGGCGAGCGGGATCAAGTCGGTTCGTCTGGTCCGGGACAGCGGCGACACACTGCTCGAGCGTCCGTCGCCGGGTGTTGCCGTGCTGACCCAGCCGGGACAGCCCTCGCACGACCTCGCGTTCCCTCGTCGCACGCTCCGCGAATGCCTCGCCGAGGAGCTGCGCCGCCTCGATCCCGACCTCCTGTATGGTCGAGTGATCACCGAGGGGTGGGAGCTGCTGAGTTCCCCGGCGACGCGGGAGTCGAATGGCTGAGCTCTTTACAGAGAAGCGGGTCGTGGTCAGTGCTGACCCCTCCTCTCTCGCGGATTCCGTTGCAACCCGGTTTCTGCAACGCACCATCCGACGCGTTTCTGCCGGCAAGATCACGCACATCTCGTTGACCGGCGGGTCGATGGGAACCGCGGTGCTCGCCGCCATATCTCGCCATCATCGGCGCGACGAGGTGGACTGGTCGCGCGTGCACTTCTGGTGGAGCGACGAACGTTTCGTACCGGTATCCAGTGACGACCGCAATGAGAAGCAGGCCCGAGCGGCATTGCTCGATGCACTGAGCATCCCCGCCGAGAACATCCA
>JAHIOK010000136.1 GCA_018895315.1 Actinomycetota bacterium
CCGAGAGGCGACGCGGAGGAGTCCGCAGCAGGGAGGGACCGTAACTGTGCCAGCGACCGGTCGGAGCCTCGCCCCGTTCGTGGACGGAGTTCTCCCGCGAAGTCCTCAGCGGGTCGTGGGGGCGGTGGCGCCGAAGGAATGGGTCTCCGGAGCGATGGCACGCACGGGTGCGCTGATCGGCTCGGCGAGCAAGATGAACAGCATCATCGGAGACCTCCTTTCACACTTCAGACGCGAAGAGAGACGTTAGCGCGCGTCCGATGAGCGCGTCAAGCTTCTTCACAGAAATGGCGGCTTGCCGGGCGTGTCTCAGGCCTTCGGTGCTGCAGTATCGGCTCGTCTTCCGGGGAGGCATGCAGATGTCGGGTAGCGTGGGCCGGTGATCGACGGCGTGGGAAAGGCGCATCCATGCACCTGAAGAGCGTGACGCTGAAGGGCTTCAAGTCCTTCGCGCAGCCCACGACGTTCGCACTCGAGCCGGGCGTGACCTGCATCGTGGGGCCCAACGGTTCGGGAAAGTCGAACGTGGTCGACGCGCTGGCCTGGGTGATGGGCGAGCAGGGGGCGAAGACCCTTCGCGGCGGCAAGATGGATGACGTCATCTTCGCGGGGACGTCCACTCGCGGCCCTCTCGGTCGCGCAGAGGTGCAACTGACGATCGACAACGCAGACGGCGCGCTCCCCATTGAGTACTCCGAGGTCACGATCAGTCGGACCCTCTTCCGCAACGGTGCGAGCGAATACGCGATCAACGGAGGAACATGTCGACTGCTCGACGTGCAGGAGCTGCTCAGCGACTCCGGGCTCGGGCGCGAGATGCACGTGATCGTCGGGCAGGGACGTCTCGACAGCGTGCTCCAGGCCAGCCCCGAGGAGCGACGGGGATTCATCGAAGAAGCCGCCGGCATCTTGAAGCATCGTCGCCGCAAGGAGAAGACACTTCGCAAGCTCGAGGCGATGGAGGCGAACCTCACCCGCCTGAGCGACCTCGCCGGCGAACTTCGCCGTCAGCTCAAGCCCCTCGGACGACAGGCGGAGATCGCCCGCGAAGCGGCCACGATCGCGGCAGTCGTCCGCGATGCGAAGGCGCGGCTCTACGCCGACGATGTGGTCGCCCTTCGTTCCGAACTCGCCGCGCATGCGAGCAGCGAACAGGAGCGTCACTCCGAGCGGCTCGTGCTTCAGGACCAGTCGGAGCAGGTGCGCGCCCGGATTGCACGCCTCGAAGCTGATCAGCAGTCCGAGGCCGTGGACGAGGCGCGACGCGTGTCCTTCGCGCTCGAGCGGGTGCAGGAGCGATTGCGGGGGCTGTACACGCTTTCCGCCCAGCGACTCGCCCTGCTCGGGGCAGGCGATGACGAGATCGGCCCGCAGTCGACGGTGACCCAGAGCACGATCGATGATGCGCGCACCGAGATGGACGACATCGGCGCGGGCCTCGGCGACGCGCAGGATGCTGCAGCTGCTGCGGCGCGGGCAGTCACTCGCGCGAGGGCAGAGCTCGACGCGCTCGACACCGATATCGCCGCACAGAGCGCGCTGGTCTCTGAACACGACATGCGCATCACGGCGCTGCGAGGGACGGCGGATGCGGCGGCGTCCGCGCTTGCCGCCGTCCGGGCGGGCGTCGCGCGTCAGCAGATCGCCCTGGATGCCGCGCTCGGGCGCCGCGCGGAGGCCGCAGCCGCACTCGAGGGCCTCGACCCGACCCTGGTTCCCGAGGGCTCGGCTGCCGAGTACGCCGCTGCGTACGAACTCGCGCAACGTCAGGCCACCGAATCCGAGACGGCCGTGGGAACGCTGCGCGAGCGCTTACATGCGACCGAGCGCGAAATGGAGGCGCTGATCGCACAGGAGGCGGCATTGAGCCGGGCGCTCGATGTGCGCAACGGCGCCACCGAGCTCGTCGCTCAGGGCGGCGCCGGCATCCGTGGTCTCGTGGGCGATGCCGTGCAGGTCAGGAGTGGCTTCGAGGCGGCGATCGCCGCAGTGCTCGGCTCGCTCGCCGAGGGTGTTCTCGTCGATACAC
>JAHIOK010000137.1 GCA_018895315.1 Actinomycetota bacterium
TCAGGCTACGTCACGGCGTCGCCGTGCGGGGGCGGCGATGCTATTCGGAGGCGCGAGCGATGTCAGCGAGCTGGCCACGACTGAGCCGCACACCGACGCCTTGGACCATCTCTTCGATGTGCTGCGGTGCGAAGGCATTGACGATCGGCGCAGTCACGATCTTCTGGGCGAGCAGCCAGGCCACGGCGACCGCGGCGTCGGGCACATCCAGCTCAGCGCCGACGATGTCGAGGGCGCGCAGCGTTCGGCTGCCGCGTCGGTTGAGGCTGCCGGCGAGCTGCGCGCCGCGCACCGACACCGGCATGCCTCCGCGCGCCCGGTGGCGACCCGCGAGGAACCCGTGCTCGAGCGGATGCGACGGGGTCACGGCCATGCTCTGAGCACCCGCCACGAGCCGAAGGTCGCCGTCGAACTCCTGGCGACGCAGGACGTTGTAGGGGACGTCCAGCACGGCGATCCGCGGATACCCCGCCGACGAGAGGATCCTCGCCTCGACGAGCTGCTCGGCCGTGAACCTGAACGCCCCGAGTGCGCGCACCTTGCCCGCCTCGACCAGCCATTCCGCCGTAGCGAGCGTGTCTTCGAGAGCACCCGGGCCCGTACTGGCATCGAGGTAGAGCACATCGATGCGGTCGGTACGCAGCCGGCTCAGCGAGGCCTCGACCGCGCGAACGAGATTGACGGGGCCGAGCCCAGGGTGATCGGGGTGTCCGCCGATGCGCACGCCGACGACGACATCGTCGCGCCGTCCGCGGGAGTGCATCCACTGGCCGATGATGTGCTCGCTGCGCCCGGCAGCGAAGCTGTCGGAGGTGTGCAGAGCGTTGCCGCCCAAATCCAGATATGTGTCGAGGATCTCGTGGCTCGACTCGAGGTCGACGTTCCAGCCGAACTCCGCGCCACCCAGCATGAGCGGGAAGACGTCGAATCCGGTCTCTCCGAGGGGGACTCGCACGTTCGACCCCACGGACCGGCCCTGCACGGGAATCGGCGCCGACGGGTGTGCCGGCGGGATGGGCGCACCCACGCCGGGGCTCGCTGAGGCGCCGAGCGAACCTAGGCCGAACAAAGCCATCACACACACCCCCTCACGAGTCCGGAGAGCTCGTGAACACTGAAGAGCACCCCCCGGTGCTTACTTAGAGGCTAGGACAGCCCCGGCCGGGTCCCAGGCGCCCACGCATCCTGATGGTAAACATTCGATAACGCTTCGATCACGACATCGGCGCAATCATTGCGGTGTCCCCCATTCGGGGGACGTTTCCGAAAGCGGAATGCCCGCCTCTTCCGAAGAAGAGGCGGGCATCCGATCTGAGATACGTCGTCAGACGGTGATCTCGGCGGCTTCGGCCGGAGCCTCAGGAGCGGCAGCCTCTTCGACCACGGGCTCGAGCGAGAGCTTTCCACGGTCATCGATCTTCGTGATCTTGACGAGGATCTTCTGACCGACACCGAGCACGTCTTCGACGTTCTCGACACGCTTGCCACCGGCGAGCTTGCGGACCTCGCTGACGTGCAGCAGTCCGTCCTTGCCGGGCAGGAGCGAGATGAACGCGCCGAAGGTCGCGATCTTCACCACGGTGCCGAGGAACTGCTCGCCGACCTCCGGGTTGGTGGGGTTGGCGATCGCGTTCACCTGGGCACGAGCAGCTTCGGCCGAGGGGCCGTCGGTCGCGCCGATGTAGACGGTGCCGTCCTCCTCGATCGAGATCTGCGCACCGGTCTCGTCCTGGATCGCGTTGATCGTCTTGCCCTTGGGGCCGATGAGCTCGCCGATCTTGTCGACCGGGATCTGCACGCTGATCACACGCGGGGCAGTCGGCGCCATCTCGTCGGGACCGTCGATCGCGGCGTTGAGCACACCGAGAATCGTCAGTCGCGCGTCGTGGGCCTGCTGGAGCGCCGCGGTCAGCACCGAGGTCGGGATGCCGTCGAGCTTCGTGTCGAGCTGGATCGCAGTGACGAACTCGCTCGTGCCGGCGACCTTGAAGTCCATGTCACCGAGAGCATCTTCGGCGCCGAGGATGTCGGTCAGCGCCGCATAGCGGGTCTGACCGTCGA
>JAHIOK010000138.1 GCA_018895315.1 Actinomycetota bacterium
AGAGAACATCGCACGATTCACCGCCCACGTGCCGGATGCGCTGTGGGGCGATCTGATCGACCAGGGACTGCTGCGGCCCGACGCGCTCGGCGCTTCGCTTCACCCGGAAGCCACGGCCTCCCCGCTGACCGCCGCGCTGGCGCCATCGCCCACGCTCACGAACGGGCGACGGTCGGGTGCCCCGGGGCGTGCCCACGGTGCGAGACTGGATCGATGAATCTCACCGATCCCGGTCGCACGACGATCGACCCCGACCTGCGCGCGGTCTGGGATCGCCTCGACGCAGGCGAGCCGATCGACATGAGCGACGCCGAGGCTCTCCTCGCCGCGGAAGGGGAGGATTTCGCCCGGCTGCTGCACTACGCCGGCGCGATGCGCGACGCGGGGCTCGCGGCGGCCGGGCGTCCCGGGGTCATCACGTACTCCCGCAAGGTCTTCGTCCCGCTGACGACACTGTGCCGCGATCGCTGCCACTATTGCGTGTTCGTCGACACTCCGGGGCAGCTGCTGAAGAAGAGCAAGCCCGCTTTCATGTCGCCCGAGCAGGTGCTCTCCGTCGTGCGCCAGGGCGCCGCACTCGGGTGCAAAGAAGCACTGCTGACGCTCGGCGACCGGCCGGAGGACCGCTGGCCCGAGGCGCGCGCCTGGCTCGACGAGCACGGCTTCGCCTCCACCCTCGACTACGTCGGCCACATCGCGCGGCTCATCACGGCCGAGACAGGATTGCTCGCCCACCTCAACCCGGGAGTCATGTCGTACGACGAGCTCCGGATGCTGCGCCCCACCGCCCCCTCGATGGGCATGATGCTCGAGACCACCTCCGAGCGGCTTTTCGCCGAACCCGGGCAAGTGCACTTCGGATCTCCCGACAAGGAGCCGGCGCTGCGACTCGCGGTCATCGAGGATGCCGGGCGCGCCGGCATCCCGTTCACCACGGGTGTGCTCATCGGCATCGGAGAGACAGTGCGCGACCGGGCCCAGTCGCTCGTCGCGATCCGCGAGGCGCACGAGGAGTACGGGCACGTGCAAGAGGTGATCGTGCAGAACTTCCGCGCCAAGCCGCGCACCGCGATGCAGTCCGCCCCGGATGCCTCGGTGCTCGAGTACGTTGCCGCCGTGGCCGTCGCCCGGCTCGTGATGGGCCCGACGATGCGCATCCAGGTGCCGCCGAACCTCTCGGACACGGCAGAGTTCGATCTGCTCGTGCGCGCGGGCGCCGATGACTGGGGCGGGGTCTCGCCGCTCACCGCCGATCACGTCAATCCAGAGCGCCCCTGGCCACACCTCTCCGACCTCGCCGCACGCACCTCCGACCTGGGTTTCACCCTGCAGGAGCGACTGACGGCTCACCCCGAGTACATCCGGGATGCCTCGGCCTGGATCGACCCCGCGCTGCATGAGGCCGTCGCCGCCCTCGCCGACCAGGAGTCGGGCCTGGCCCGCGCGGATGCGGGCTTGGCGCAGGACCCCAGCGCTGCCCCGAAACCACACCTGCCGCGCGAAACCACACCCTCGGCACACCACGAGATGTGGTCTCGCGAGGAGAGAGTGGTTTCGACGGGCGGCGGGCACAGCATCCGGCGGCTCGCGGAGACCGCGGCATCCGACCCATTGGCCCTCGACGACGCGGAGTGGGCGGCGCTCCTGCGGGCCACCGACGCCGATCTCGACGCGCTCACCGCGACCGCCGACGACGTGTGGCGCTACACCGTGGGCGAGGCGATCAGCCTCGTGGTGAACCGCAACCTCACCTCGAGCGGATTCCATGCCGCGACCGGCGCCTCCGATCCGGGCATCGCGAACCGGGACCGTGCCGGCACAGGCCCGGGCGCACCCGGGACGTTCACCCTCGACGAGGTCGCGGCGATCGCGACCGACGCCTGGGATCTCGGTGCGACCGAGATCTGCGTGCAGGGCCGAATCGAGGCATCCGAAGATCCTGCCGCCTACCTCGACATCGTGCGCGGCATTCGCGCGTCGACCCCGCGCATGCACGTGCACGCCTACCGCCCGCAGGATGTCTGGGACCTCGCCGACCGCACGGGCCTCGGGCTCACCGCAGCCCTCGCGGCGATGCGTGAAGCCGGAGTCGACACGGTCCCGGGCACGGGGGTCAAGGTGCTGAGCGAGCGGGTGCGCGCCCTCATCGCCCCCGACGACCTCGAGATCGACCGCTGGGT
Source organism: Actinomycetota bacterium (assembly GCA_018895315.1). Taxonomy (GTDB): domain Bacteria; phylum Actinomycetota; class Actinomycetes; order Actinomycetales; family Microbacteriaceae; genus Microbacterium. The sequence continues at coordinate 2,181 of JAHIOK010000138.1, forward strand.
CGAAGGCATCACGGCCGCGCATCGCGCCGGATTCTCCTCGACGAGCGTGCTGTTCTACGGACACGTCGAGACGGCCGCCGAGCGCATCGCGCACCTCCGGCGGCTGCGCGCGATCCAGGATGACACCCGGGGGTTCGCGGAGTTCGTCCCGATCCCGCTCCCGGGTCACGGCATCTCTCTCGTCGGGGGCCGTGCGCCGCTCGACGAGCACCGCGCGATGGTCGCGGTGTCGCGGCTGCTGCTGAGCGGCAGCATCCCGCACATCCAGATCCCGTGGACGCGCGTCGGCCTCGATGCCGCTGCCGACCTGCTGCGCGCCGGGGGCGACGACCTCGGGGGCACGCTCCTCGACGGGCGCGTGCGCCCCGACGCGGGCATCGAGCAGGGACGGGAACTGCCGGTGCGGGATGCCGCGGCCCTCGCCGGGCGAATGTTCCGGCCGTTCCGCCAGCGCACGACCGACTACCGTGAGCCGCCCGCCGACCGCAAGGTCGCGCTGCGGTGACGGGAGCAACGTTCCCCCGACGGGTCGAGGTCGCGATCATCGGCGCCGGATTCGCCGGCCTCGGCATGGCGATGGCGCTGCGCCGCGCGGGAACCACGTCGTTCGCGGTGCTCGAGCGCGGAGCATCCGTCGGCGGAACCTGGCGCGACAACACCTATCCCGGTGTCGCCTGCGACGTGCCGAGCCACCTGTATGGGTTCGCCGCGCACCCCAACCCGGCGTGGTCGGGAGTCTTCGCGCGGGGCGACGAGATCCTCGACTACCTCGAACGCGTCGCCGAGATCGAGCGCATCGAACCGTGGCTGAACACCCCGATGCTCTCGGCGGACTGGGACGCGGCGGCAGACCTCTGGCGCATCCGCACGGGCGGCGCGCACCCCGGTGAGCTCGAAGCCGACGCCCTCGTGCTCGCGTGCGGGCGCCTGACCGAACCGTCGATACCCGATATCACGGGGCTCGAAGGCTTCCCCGGCCCGATGTTCCATTCGTCGCGCTGGAACCACGACGTCGATCTCGCCGGGGCGCGCGTCGGCATCGTCGGCACCGGGGCCAGCGCCGTGCAGCTCGTGCCCGAGCTCGCCCGCGCCGGCGCACAGGTGACGCTGTTCCAGCGGACGCCCGCCTGGATCGTCCCGCGCCAGGGGCGTTCATACTCCGACACCGAACGCGCGCGCTTCGCCGCTGACCCCGACGAACTCGGTCGCCTGCGCGACGAGCTCTACGAGGAGGGTGAGGAGCGGTTCGCTTCGCGCTCCGGAGATGCCGCTGCCGGCTCGGCAGCGCGGGCCATCGCCCTCGAGCACCTTGCCGCACAGGTCGCCGACCCCGCGCTCCGCGCAGCGCTGACCCCCGACTACGCGTTCGGCTGCAAGCGCGTGCTGCTCTCCGACGAGTTCTATCCGGCGGTCGCCTCCGATGCGGTCACGCTCGAGGCATCCGCGCTGACCGAGGTCGACGGACGCACGATGGTCGCGGCTTCCCGTGCGCGCTACGACGCCGACGTGCTGGTCTTCGCCACCGGCTTCGCCGCATCGCAGCAGCCCTACGCCGAGCTCGTCCGCGGCGACGACGGCGTCTCGCTCGCCGCACACTGGTCGGGCGGCATGACGTCGTTCGCCTCCACCGTGGTCGCCGGGTTCCCCAACCTGTTCGTCTTGAACGGACCGAACGCCTCGCTCGGGCACAACTCCTCGGTGCTGATGACCGAAGAGCAGGCCGCTTACGCCGCCCAGGCACTGGCCCGGCGCGGCGGAGTCCTCCGCGTCGACCCCGACGCCGAACGGGCGTACACCTCCGAGATCGATCGGGCCGCCGCATCCACGCCCTGGATCGCGGGGGGATGCCGCAACTGGTACGTCGACGAGCGCTCCGGGCGCCTCACCCTGCTCTGGCCTGGAACCGTCGGGGCGTTCCGCGAACGCCTGGCTCGCGCCGACGGCTCTGAATTCCTCACCGCGACCCTGATGAAAGGCACGCCATGACCGTTCCCCTGCGTTTCGGATACAAGGCCTCGAGTGAGCAGTTCGGGCCCACCGAGCTCCTCGACTTCTCGGTGCTCGCCGAGGAGATGGGCTTCGACTCGGTCTTCATCTCCGACCACTTCCAACCATGGATGCACGACGGCGGTCATGCTCCCGCCGCGCTCCCCTGGCTCGGCGCCCTGGGCGCGCGCACCTCGCGCATCGTGATGGGCACCTCAGTGCTCACCCCGACGTTCCGGTACCACCCGGCCGTCGTCGCGCAGGCGTTCGCCACGCTCGCGGTGATGTTCCCCGAGCGGCTGATCCTCGGTGTCGGCACCGGCGAAGCACTCAACGAGGTGACTCTCGGGCTCGACTGGCCCGATCCGCCCGAGCGGTTCCAGCGCATGAAGGAGGCCATCACCCTGATGCGCGAGCTGTGGGCCGGCGAGCGCGTGACGTTCGACGGCACCTACTACTCGGTGAAGGACGCCACGATTTACGACCGCCCCGAGAAGTCCGTACCGATCTACATCGGCGCCTCAGGTCCGGCTGCCACCCGGCTCGCCGGGCGGATCGCCGACGGCTACATCACCACCTCGGGCAAGGATCCGGCGCTCTACACCGACACCCTGCTGCCCGCGCTGGCCGAGGGTCTCGCGAAGGCGGGGCGTTCCGCCGACGACGTCGACACCCTCATGGAAGTCAAGGTCTCGTACCACCCCGACCGCGAAACCGCGCTCGAGAAGACGCGTTTCTGGGCACCACTGGCGCTCTCCCCCGAGGAGAAGCGCGACGTGCACGACCCGATCGAGATGCAGCGGCTCGCCGACGAGCTGCCGATCGAACGGGTCGCGTCGCGGTTCATCGTCTCGACCGACCCCGACGAGCACGTCGAGCAGATCGCCCGCTACGTCCACCTCGGGTTCCGGCATCTGGTGTTCCACGACCCCGGACACGACCAGGAGGAGTTCCTGCGCACCTACGGCGCCGAGATCCTGCCGCGCCTGCGCGCCCGGTTCGGGGCGTGACGGGTAGTTCCGACCGGAATGCAGGGCGTCGGCGTGACACAACTCCGGTGACCTCCGCTTCAGATGCCCCGAGGACGGTTGAGGCGGGGGTGAGATGACGATTTCACCGGAGTTGCGTCACCAAAAGTGGGCCGTCATCATCCCGGTCAAACCCGCAGCCCGCGGCAAGTCGCGCCTGGACGTGCCCGGGGCCGACCGCGTCGCCCTCGCCCGCGCCATCGCACTCGACACGATCGCCGCCGCCGCAGCCTGCGAGGCCGTGGCGCAGGTCTACGTCGTGACCGAAGACGGCGGGCTCGCCACCCTGGCCCTCGGGGTTCCCGGCCTGCGATTCGTCCCTGAAGGCGAGGCCCACGGCATCGACGCGGCGGTCGCGGTCGGCGCAGCCGCCGCCGGCGCCGCCTGCGAGCGGATGCCCCGCGCTGCCCTGCTCGGAGACCTCCCGGCGTTGCGCCCCGCCGACCTCGCGGCGGCGCTGCACGCTGCGGCCGCGGTCGACCGGGGCGTGGTGGCGGATGCCGAGGGCACGGGCACAACTCTGGTCACCGCACGCAGCGGCGTGCGGTGGGAGTCATCGTTCGGTGAGGGATCGCTCGCCCGGCACGTGGCTCTGGGATGCGAGCCGCTGGCCGTTCCGGACGCCTCGACCCTGCGGCGCGACGTCGACACCGCCGATCAGCTCGCCGAGGCCTCTACCCTGACCCTCGGTCGGCATACCTCCGGCGTACTCGCGCTCAGATCAGCAGGTACAGCGCGCCCACGATCGTAAGGACGATCACGAGCCGCTCGAACAGGCGCTGGTCCATCCGATCGGCGAGACGCCGTCCGAGGATCGCGCCGACCACGACGGCCGGGATCAGGACGAGGTCGATCAGGAGGCCCGGCCCGGTGAGCAGTCCGAGGCCGATCGAGAACGGCAGCTTGGTGAGGTTGACGAGGGCGTAGAACCAGGCCGCGGTGCCGAGGAACTCCTTGACCGAGAACTTCGCGGCCAGGAAGTACATCGACATCACGGGCCCGGCGGCATTGGCCACCATGGTCGTGAAGCCGCCGAGGGTGCCATAGGTGGCTGCGGCGACCGGGTGCGTACCGCCTTCGGCTACGGCGCGCGCGAATCTGCGACGCAGGAGGGTGACCGCGATCACGGCGAGCAGGATGACGGCGATGAACTTCTTGACCCACTGGTCATCTGCGAACGCGAGGAATAGGACGCCGAGCAGCAGCCCCGCGATCACCGCCGGCGCGAGCCGCAGTAGCGCTCGCCAGTTCGTGTGCCGGGTGTAGGCGGCGACCGCGAACATGTCGGCGACGATCAGCAGGAGCAGGAGGGTGCCGGTGGACTGCTTTGCGGGCAGCACCGCCGCGAACACCGCGACTGCGAGGGTGCTGGCTCCGGGAAGCGCCGTCTTCGACATTCCGACACTCACCGCCGCGACCGCCAGCAGCACCCATGCGAGGGCGGTCAGTTCGGGCATGCGCATCTTCCGGTGTTGGCGAAGCGGTGTCGCGGCGGGTCGTGCTGCTCGGCCGCGCTCAGCGTGCCGCACGACTGCTCGCCGGGGCTGGAGCCGCCGTGGCGGGCTCGGGGAGGCGGCATCCGCACCACACAGCAGTTCTGCGGCACGCTACGGCTCACCGACCGGCCGCGCTGAGCGCGGTCTCGACGATAGCGGCGGATGCGTCGAGGTCACTCATCCAGAGGGGAGCGACGAGAGGTCGGATGCCGCGGGCCGCGACGGCCTCGGAGAGGTCGGCGTCCTCCTCCGCGAGGAGCCAGTTGTCGAGCACGCCTCCGTCGTTCCGCGCGCCATAGTGCGCGGCCACCGCCGAGGCCGAAGTCTCGACCCCGATCGC
>JAHIOK010000139.1 GCA_018895315.1 Actinomycetota bacterium
GACCCCGTGACGATCAGCTTGGCCAGCAGGGAGTCGAACGCGCCGCTGATCACGTCGCCGGTGGTCACGCCGCTGTCGACGCGGATGCCGGGGCCGCCAGGAAAGCGCAGTGCGTTGACGGGGCCGGGGGAGGGCATGAAGTTCATGCCGGGGTCTTCTCCGTTGATGCGGAACTCGAAGGAGTGTCCGCGCGGAGCCGGGTCGTCGTATCCGATCGCCTCGCCCTCGGCGATTCGGAACTGTTCGCGCACCAGGTCGATGCCGGTGACCTCTTCGGAGACGGGATGCTCGACCTGAAGTCGCGTGTTCACCTCGAGGAACGAGATCGTGCCGTCGACGGCGACGAGAAACTCGCAAGTGCCGGCGCCGACGTATCCGACCTCACGCAGAATGGCCTTGGACGACTCGTACAGGGCCCCGTTCTGCTCGTCCGTGAGGAAGGGCGCTGGGGCCTCCTCCACGAGCTTCTGGTGGCGCCGCTGCAGCGAGCAGTCGCGAGTGGAGATGACCACTACTGTGCCGTGCGAGTCGGCCAGGCACTGGGTCTCCACGTGCCGGGGCTTGTCGAGGTACTTCTCGACGAAGCACTCCCCGCGGCCGAAAGCGGCCACCGCCTCGCGGGTGGCCGACTCGAAGAGCTCTGGTACCTCCTCGCGAGTGCGCGCGACCTTCAGTCCGCGCCCGCCGCCGCCGAATGCCGCCTTGATCGCGACCGGCAGTCCGTGCACGTCGACGAAGTCGAGCACCTCCTGGGCGCCCGAGACCGGGTTGAGAGTTCCTGGCGCCAGCGGCGCACCGACCTTCTCGGCGATGTGCCGGGCCGACACCTTGTCGCCGAGCTTCTCGATGGCGTCCGGCGATGGGCCGATCCAGATGAGACCGGCATCGATGACGGCCTGCGCGAACACGGCGTTCTCGGCGAGGAATCCGTAGCCAGGATGCACGGCGTCGGCGCCAGAGCGCCGGGCCACGGAGAGCAGTTTGTCGATGACGAGGTAGGTCTCGGCGCTCGTGGTTCCCTCGAGTGCGTAGGCCTCATCCGCGAGTTTGACGTGCCGGGCATCCCGATCCTGGTCGGCATAGACCGCGACCGAGGCGATTCCGCTGTCTTTGGCTGCGCGGATCACGCGTACTGCGATCTCCCCACGGTTGGCGATGAGTACCTTCGTGATTCGAGCCATAGTTACCTAGCCTATTGGGGCACACGCCTGCGCCGTTATGGAGTTGAGACAAAAAAGTGGTCGCCGGACTGTGGCCTGCTACAAACGGTTCCACATCGAGGGCCACGGAATGTCGAACTCGAGAAGCAGCTCACGAAGCAGCGCCACGGAGAGGCCGACCACGGCGTGCGGGTCGCCCTCCACGCGGGAGATGAACGCGGCGCCCAGACTATCGATGGTGAACGCGCCGGCGACCTGCAGCGGTTCCCCGGTGGCGACGTACGCGTCGATCTCGGCGTCGGAGATGTCGGCGAAGGTGACGGATGCCGTCGAGACCCCGCCCACGGCCCGGCCCTGGTGCCCGCCGCGGTGGTCGATCAGCCAGTGTCCGGAGTGCAACAGTCCGGTGCGCCCGCGCTGCGCCAACCATCGCTCGCGCGCGACGTGCGGCAGGTGGGGCTTTCCGTAGAGCTGACCATCCAGCTCGAACGCAGAATCCCCGCCGAGGATGACGCCGTCGATCGGGGCGCCGTCCACGAGTGCGCCCGTCACCGCCTCGGCCTTGGCCCTGGCAAGCAGGCTGACCAGCCCCGCACCATCCAGCGGGCCGGCGGCCGCGGCGACCGCCTCCTCGTCCACGCCGGAGGAGAGCAGCACCGGCGCCACCCCTGCCGCGCGCAGCGTTGCCAGGCGCGCGGGTGAGGTCGAGGCGAGGTAGAGGCGCACGGGACTCCTATGCTCGAACAATGGGTGAGTGGACTGGACGGTCGATCGAGGTCGACGTTACCAATATCGCGCACGGGGGAGTGGCGGTAGCACGCCACGAGGGCCGCGTCGTCTTCGTCTCCGACGCGATTCCAGGCGAGCGGGTGCTGGCTCGCGTCACCGAGGACTCGAAGAAATCCTTCTGGCGTGCCGAAACTCTCTCCGTCGTCGAGCCGAGCGAGTTTCGCCAGCCGCACGTGTGGGGCGCGGCATCCATCGACCGCGATCCCGCCGATCGCGCCGGCGGTGCCGAGTTCGGTCACATCGTGCTTTCCCACCAGCGGGAACTGAAGCGACGGGTTCTCGCCGAGGCACTGCAGCGGATGGCGGGCATCGAGACCAACGTTGTGATCGAGGCGCTGCCCGGCGATGACGAGCGCGGTGGCACCGGATGGCGCACCCGCGTGCGCCTGCACGTCGACGAGAGCGGTCGGCCGGGCCCGTATGCCGCACGGTCGCACCGGGTGATCCCGGTGACGGAGTTGCCGCTGGCCACCGATGAGCTCTCCGCGGCGGCGCCCCTCTCCGAGGACTTCACCGGCGCAGACACCGTCGACGTGCTCGCGCCGTCGACGGGCGGGGTGCGCCTGGTGTA
>JAHIOK010000140.1 GCA_018895315.1 Actinomycetota bacterium
AGGGAGGCGGCCTGGTTGAGCAGGTTGGCAAGGTTGCCAGCGGTGAAGAAGTACTGGCTCAGCACCGAGAACAGCAGCGCCAGCACGACGAGACCGCCGATCGCCGGGAGAGCGCCCATCTCGCCGCCACGCACGCGCTGCCACCAGGCACCGATCTGGTCTTTCAGTCCGCCTTCGACGCCACTGCCGATGAGGTCGCCGGCGACGGGATCGGGCGCGGCACTGCTACGGGTCACGCCGCTCATGCGACACCGCCTTCCGAGGTCGAAATGGTCGTGGTCCCGATGAGCGGGACGTCGTTCTGCGTCTTCGTGCCGGTGATGTAACCGACCACTTCGTCTCTCGTCGTCTCGCTGGTCTTCAGCTGAGCGACCATCTGGCCGAGGTAGAGCACGGCGATGTCGTCGGCCACTTCGAACACGTCGGCGAGGTTGTGGCTGATGAGTACGACGGCGACGTTCTGCTCGGAGAGACGCTTGACCAGGTTCAGCACCTGCTCGGTCTGCGCGACACCGAGGGCTGCGGTGGGTTCGTCGAGGATCACGACGCGGGCCTTCTTCAGCACGGCACGGGCGATCGCCACCGTCTGGCGCTGGCCGCCCGAGAGGGACGAGACCTTCTGGCGCACCGACTTGACGGTGCGCACCGAGAGCGAGCGCAGAGTGTCGGACGCGTCCTTCTCCATGCGTCCTTCATCGAACGTTCCCGTGACGGTCTCTTCACGGCCGAGGAACATGTTCTGAACGATGTCGAGGTTGTCGCACAGTGCGAGGTCCTGGTACACGACCTCGATGCCGAGGCCTCCGGCGTCGCGGGGAGTGTTCAGGTCGCGATGCACGCCGTCGACGCGCACTTCTCCTTCGTCATAGGGCTGGACTCCGGCGAGTCCCTTGATGAGCGTCGACTTGCCGGCGCCGTTATCGCCCACGAGGGCGGTGACCTTTCCCGGATAGACCCGGAGATCGACTCCCTTGAGAACGGTGACGGGGCCGAACGACTTCTTCACGCCCACGAGTTCAATGATGGGTTCTGGCATGTTCGCTTCCTTGCGATGTCGGGAGTGCAGACGAGGGCGCCGCGCCAAAGACGCGGCGCCCTCGCTGAGGCGTTACTTTACGCCGTAGGTGGTGCAGGCCGCAGCGACCGCACCGGTGCAGATCTCCGCCGCGGAGGCGTCTCCCGCATCGACGACCGTCTGGACGGTCTTGGCTGTGACCAGGACGGGCGTCACCGAGATGTACGGCGTCCCATCAGCGAGCTTCTGGTCGGCCGTGACGGTCTCGCCCTTGAGGAGCTTGACCGCGACATCCACGGCCGCCGTCGCCTCGAGCTTGACCGGCTTGTAGACCGTGGCGGTCTGCCAACCCAGCAGGATGTTCTGCAGGCCGGCGACGTTCGCGTCCTGACCCGAGACCGGAACGCCCTTGAGGTTGTTCTTCTGCAGGATCGAGATGACTCCTGCGGCGTTGGTGTCATTGGCGACCCAGACCGCGTCGACCTTGCCCCCGAGCGAGGTCAGCGCCTGCTCGAAGTTGGTCGCGGACTTCGCCTGGTCCCAGACACCGGTCGGCTCGGCAGCGGGCTTGATCCCCGCGGCGGACATCGCGTCGTTGGCGCCCTTGCGGAACATTGCGGCGTTGTTGTCGGTCGGGTCTCCACCCATGTACACGACGGTCGCGGTGGCCGCATTCTTGTTGGCGGCCTTCAGACCGTCGACGATCGTCTGACCCTCGAGCTTGCCCACCTGCACGTTGTCGAACGACACGTAGTAGTCCGAGCCAGCGAACGAGCGATCGTACGCGATGACGGGAATGCCCTGGGCCTTCGCCTTCTTCGCAACGCCCACCGCCGCGCCCTGGTAGTCAGTGAGGATCATGACGCCACAGCCCTTGGTGAGCTGCTGATCGGCGAGCGTCGCGTACTTGCTGGTGTCGCCACCCGCGTTCTGCACGTCAGCCGTGAACCCCGCGGCCGCGAGACCTTCGGTCAAGTACTTGCGATCGAAGTTCTCCCAGCGCGGCGAAGACGCCGTGTCAGGCAGGATCACGCAGGCGCGCTTTCCCGCGGCGTCTCCGCCTGCGCTCGAACTCGTACCGCCCCCAGCGCCGGAACATCCGGCCAGCAGCAATGCGGCCGCTCCTGAGAGCGCTACCACAGCTGCAAATGAGCTTCGCTTCATTTCTCACCCTTCATCGATGTGAGGAATTACCTCGGGTTGCCTGTCTTCTCCGACCGGCTCCAGTCGTCTACGACATGGCTAATGAATGATGCGCCCGTTTCGGTCCGAATCGAAGGGGTTTGTGGTCACGGTTCGATAACGTATGGAAACGTTGCCATCGGCGCCGTCCCGTGGCTTACACTCCGGCTATGGACGATGACGTTCCACGGTCGAGCCGAGCGACCATGAAGGATGTCGCGGCGCGCGCGGGAGTCGGGCTCACCACCGTGTCGCGCGTTGTCTCGGGGGAGGGCGTGGTCAGCTTCGAGAAGGTCGAGGCCGTGCGGCGGGCGATCGACGAGCTCGGATTCAGTCGAAACGACTTCGCCCGCACGCTGCGCACGGGCCGTTCCGGGGCCATCGGGATGGTGGTCACCGAGATCGCGGATCCGTTCTACGCCACGCTCGTCGGCGCTGTCGAGCAGCGTGCAGAGATGCGGGGGCTGCTGGTGCTGGTCGCCTCGGCAACGGATGATCCCGAGCAGGCGGAGCGGGTGATCCGTCGGCTGCTGCAGCGACGACTCGACGGATTGATCGTGGTGGCGCCCGACGAAGTCGACGTGGGGTTCCTGCGCAACGAGCGCAGCTCGGGCACCCCTGTCGTCTTCATCGATCGCCCCCCGATCGGTCGGGACGTCGGAGGCGACGTGATCATGATCGATAACGAGGGCGGCGCGGAAGAGGCCGTCGCACACCTGATCGGCGCCGGTCATCGCAGGATCGCGTGCTTCGCGCACGTCTCGGGCCGCTACACCTCGGAACATCGGCAAGCCGGGTACTTCGCGGCCGTCACGGCCGCGGGGTTGCGGCGGGATCCGGCCCTGGTGGTCGTCGCCCACGACGTGGAGGCCTGTGTCGACGCGCTCAGGGAGATGCTCGCTCAGCCCGATCCGCCTACGGCCATCTTCTCGACGAACAGCTGGACGACCCGTGCCCTGCTGCAGGCGTTCCGGCTGTTGGACTTCCATCCGGCCCTGGTCGGATTCGACGACTTCGAGCTCGCGGGACTGATGGTGCCGCCGACCACGACGATGGCGCAGGATCCGAGAGCGCTCGGCGGTGCGGCCGCGGATCTGCTGTTCGAGCGGATGTCGGGGCTGGTCGGCCCGCCGCAGCACCTGCTGCTGCAGGCGCGGCTGATCGAGCGCGGCTCAGGGGAGATCCCGCCAGCACCGATCTGACACAGTCCCACCCCGCGAGACGGCAGAGAAGCAGCATCGGCACGCGGCCCAGTTGCGCTTCTTCGACGTCTCGCGGGGCGCGGGAGCTACGCCGGCTTGTCGACGGCGAGACGCACCTGGACGATATTGGTCGACTCGTCGACCTCGGCGACCTCGGCATGCGCGCGCACGAAGTCGGAAAACGACTTGTAGCCGAGCGCCTTCTCGCTGAAGGCAGGATCGAGGCGCTTGATCAGGCTCTTCACTGTGGACGCGTGCTGCCAGTCGGTGCCGTCCTTGTCGCTCTCCAGACGCAGTGCGCGTTCGAGGAGATCTGCGGCCGGGTCGATGGTGCGCTTGCGTCCACGGGCGCGCGAGGGCGCGGCATCCTTCTTCTCGGCCTCGGGCGGACGCGCGACACCCGGGAGGGCATCGTAGGCGTCGAACCGGTCGCACGCAGCGGCGAGCGATTTCGCCGTGGACCCGGCGACCCCGACCCCGACGACGAAGCGTCCGAGCCGCTTGCAGCGCTGGGCGAGGGGGACGTAATCGGAGTCGCCGGCGACGATCACGACGTGCGTGAGGTCGGGCAGGCGGAACATGTCCTCCACGGCATCCACAGCCAGCCGGATGTCGGCACCGTTCTTCGCGTAGGCGGCAGTCGGGAACAGCTGCACGAGGTCGATCGCGCGGGCGACAAGCTGCGAACGATACTCGGCGTTGACCGGCGCGGACCAATCGGCGTAGGCCCGGGTGAGTACCAGGGTGCCGAAAGATGCCGCATAGTCGATG
>JAHIOK010000141.1 GCA_018895315.1 Actinomycetota bacterium
GCTGCGATTCCTGCGCGCCCAGGTGGATCAGAACGCTCGGCGGCTGAAGGTCGGCAACGACAAGCTCGAGAAGGATGACGTGCTCGCAGGGCTCACGGCGGTGCTCACCGTGAGCCTTCCTGAGCCGCAGTTCGAAGGTCAGACGAAGGAAGTGCTGGGAACGCCCGCGGCGCGCCAGATCGTCGCGCAGGTGGTGCGGCAGGAACTCGGCGCGCGGTTCGCCTCGACGAAGCGGGATGACAAGACGCAGACCTCGCTGCTGCTCGACAAGATCGTCGCCGAGATGAAGGCGCGCATTTCTGCGCGCGCCCACAAAGAAACCCAGCGACGCAAGAACGCGCTGGAGTCCTCGTCGCTGCCGGCCAAGCTCGTGGATTGCCGCTCCAGCGACGTCGCAGACTCCGAACTCTTCATCGTCGAGGGCGATTCGGCCCTGGGCACGGCGAAACTGGCGCGCAACAGCGAGTACCAGGCGCTGCTGCCCATCCGAGGCAAGATCCTGAACGTGCAGAAGGCGTCGATCAGCGACATGCTCGGCAACGCCGAGTGCGCCTCGATCATCCAGGTGGTCGGGGCGGGGTCCGGTCGGTCGTTCGATCTGTCCTCGGCGCGCTACGGCAAGATCATCCTGATGAGCGACGCCGATGTCGACGGAGCGCACATTCGCACGCTGCTGCTGACGCTGTTCTTCCGGTACATGCGGCCGCTCATCGAAGACGGGCGGGTGTTCGCGGCGGTGCCTCCGCTGCACCGCGTTGTCGTCATGAACCCCGGCACCAAGCCCAACGAGACGATCTACACCTACAGCGAGCAAGAGCTGCACACTCTTCTGACCAAGCTGACGAAGTCGGGCAAACGCTGGCAGGAGCCCGTGCAGCGATACAAGGGCCTCGGTGAGATGGATGCCGACCAGCTCGCCACCACGACGATGGATCGGGCGGGGCGGACACTCCGCCGGGTGCGCGTCTCCGACGCCGAGGCGGTCTCGGGCGTGTTCGAGCTGCTGATGGGCAGCGAAGTGGCTCCGCGTCGGGAGTTCATCGTCGAATCCAGTGGACGCCTCGGTCGCGACCGCATCGACGCCTGAACGAAGGCGGCCGCTACGGCGCCTCGTGCATCGCGGGTCCGGTGTACCGCGCGGACGGCCGGATGATCTTGGGGTCTTGGGCCTGTTCGAGGATGTGCGCTGACCAGCCGATGGATCGGGCGAGCGCGAAGGTGGGGGTGAACATGTCGCGCGGAACGCCGACCGCCTCCATCACCACCGAGGCGTAGAACTCGACATTCGCGTGGAGTTCCCGTTGCGGTGCCACCTCGGCGAGCATGTGCTCGGCGCGTTCCTCGAACGCGAGTGCGCGTTCGACCCTCTCGCCACCGAGCGAGATCGCGATGCTCTTGAGAAGCTCGGAGCGGGGGTCGGTCGTGCGGTACACGGCGTGGCCGAATCCCATGATCCGTCGGCCGGCAGCCAGCTCGTTCTGGATCCACGGATCGATATCCGCAGAGGTCCGGATGAGGTCGAGAGCGTCGAGCACGCGCGACGGTGCTCCGCCGTGCAGCGGCCCGGACAGCGCCCCGATCGCACCCGCGAGAGCGGATGCGACATCTGCTCCTGTCGACGTGATGACGCGCGCGGCGAAGGTGGACGCGTTCAGGCCGTGGTCGATCACGGCGATGAGGTAAGCCGTGAGCGCGTGCTCCTGCTGCGCATCGGGCTCACGACCGGTGAGCTGATGGAGGTAGTTGGCGACGACGCCCCGGTCGGGGAGGACTGACAGCGGGGGTCGATCGTGCAGACGCTGCCACGATTCGGTGAGGAACACGGGCAGAGCTGCTGTCAGGGCGAGGGCATCAGCGCGCCGCTGCGCGGGGTCGGTGTCGTAAACCGGGAGCATGCCCGCGCGTGCGGCCAACAACGGCCACGCTGCTTTGACGGCGTGGATGACATCCACCGGCCGACCATCTGCCGATGCGAGCTCGCTGGCCAGTCCGCTGACACCGCTGTTCTCCTGCGCAGATCGGATGCTCCGGGCGAAGGCCGCGGTCTGCGCCGCCGTCGGCAGCGCACCGTGCAGGAACAAGTGCCACACATCCTCGAAGCTCGCCCGTTGAGCAAGGGAGATCGCCGAGTGCTCCCGATATTGGTAGAAGCCCTCGGTCCCGCGCACATCGCTGATGGCGGTATCTGTGACGACCACGTTCGCCAGTCCGCGCGGCACGTCGATGAGCGCCGCATCCAACCGATCGATCCGTGCGTTCATGAGGATGCCTTCCGTGTGGGTGAGCAGGGGTGGCCTCAGTGTGCATACTTGATGAAAATCACGTCAATGTTGATCGGATCAATGTGAACGCGCATCCCGTGCCGCTGACGAGCGGACAAGCCGCTGCCCGCCTCGGTGTGCGCACGGAGACGCTGTACGCCTACGTGTCGCGCGGGCAGATCTCGCGGACACGGACGGCGCGGGGATCATTCTTCGACCCGTTGGAGATCGAAGCATTCGCCGCGCAGCGATCGCGCCTTCGCCTGAGCCCGCCGGCGTCCGGCCGTGTGCACCCCGGTGGCGCTCCGCTGATGGTTCTCGACACCGACGTCGCCCTCATCGAGGATGATCAGCTCTTCTTCCGCGGCGAGCCCGTCGCATCACTGGCACGCGGCTTCTCCTTCGATGCGGTCGCGGCCTGGCTCTGGGGCGAACCGCTCCATTCGGATCGACACCTCCTGGCTCCGCCCGAGTTCGTGGCAGTGGCCCGGCGGCTGGTCGCGTCACTGCCTTCGGGGGTGTCGTGGATCGATCGCGCGGGCGTGGCTCTGCGGGGGCTCGCGGTCGCCGACCCGCTGCGGCACGACGGCGGCAGGCAGGCACTGGCACGCGTCGGCGAGATCGTCGTCAGCGGCGTCGTCCGCGCGATGGTCGACCGTCCCGAGGCAGTCGACCAGGAGACCGTCCCCGCGACTCTCTGGGCCGCCCTCACGGGATCGGAGCCGCAGCCACACGAACTCACCGCGATCAATGCGGCCATGGTGCTGTCGGCGGATCACGACCTCGCTGCTTCGACATTCGCGGGCAGGGTGGCCGCCTCCGCCCGTGCGTCCGGCTACGGCGTGCTCACCGCAGCGCTCGGCGCCTTCGACTCACCGCTGCACGGCACCGCGAGCCAGGCCGCCGCGCAGCTGCTCACCGCGGTCAGACGCGGTCGCCCGGCACAGGACGCTATCCGTGCGCAACTCCAGACGTCTGGTCGGCCGGTGCCGGGGTTCGGGCACCCCCTCTACACGGGCACGGACCCGCGAGCGGCCACGCTGCTCCCGCTCGTGGCCGAGGTCGATCGTGCCGGCGACGTCATCGCCGCGGTCGACGAGCTCATCGCCGCGATGGCCGTCACGGGCTTGCACCCGAACATCGACCTGGCTCTCGGCGCGCTCACGAGCGCCGCGGGGATGTCCGACGACGCGGGGGCGCTGGTCTTCGGCATGGGGCGAACGGCGGGATGGATCGCCCATGCGATGGACGAGTATTCCGCTGAGCCGATGCGACTCCGGCCGCAGGGACGATATGTCGGCCCGCCGGCGGTAGAACGACCGGAACTCAGCTGACGCCGGTGCCGATGGCGGAGATCACTCCGTCGAGCGGCTGCCCCGAGGCATCCCGTTTCGCGCCGGGATCGGGCAGCGCGCGCACCGCCCCGTCGGCGCCGACTGCACGCGGCTCGGACCCGACCCACGCGATCGTCAGGGTGTCTTCACCGCGCAAGAATCGCTGTGCACGCACACCGCCGGTGCCGCGGCCCTTCGGCGGGAACTCTTCGAGCACCGACACTTTGCCGCTCGCCGCATCCGCCCCGGCCAGTGCCTGGGCGCTGCCGGCGATCGTCACGACGACCGGATCGGATGCCGCCGGGTCGATGACTCCGAAGTACACCACGCGCTCCCCAGGGGTGACCCGGATGCCGGCCATACCGCCCGCTGCGCGGCCCTGTGGACGCACGGCGGATGCGTCGAAGCGCAGCAGCTGGGCGTCCGAAGTCACGAACACGAGCTCGGTGTCGTCGGGCGCGAGGGCGGCGCCCACCACGCTGTCACCGGCCTTGAGCACGATGATCTCGACGTCGTGCTTGTTCGAGATCTCGGTGGCCGACACGCGCTTGACCACACCCTGCGCGGTGCCCAGGGCGATCGCGGGCTGCCACTCGAGCGGAACGAGACTCACGACGTGTTCGTCCTTCTCGAGGCCGAGGTATTGATCGGCCCTCGTGCCGGCTGCCAGTTGTACCGAGTTTCCGGGTACGGAGGGCAGGTCGACCGGTGAGAACCGCACCAGCCGACCCTTGCTCGTCACCGCTCCGACGTCGCCGCGGGTGGTGGCGTCGACCGACGCACGGATCGCGTCGTGCTTCGACCGGCGCGACGGGGGGATGATGCCGCCACCGGGTGTGTCGCCCGCGAACTCGGCGCGGACCATCCGCCCCGTCGCGGAGAGGAAGACGCGGCACGGAGCATCCGCGATCTGCAGATCGGGGGCCGCCGCGGCGCGCGACGGCCGCGCGGCCACCGGTCCGCCGTTGAGCAGCATCGTGCGCCGGGGCGTGCCGTACGTCTCCGCGGCGACATCCAGCTCGCGCGCCACCTGGGCGCGGATGAGCGCCTCGGTGCTCAGAAGCTCGACGAGGGCGTCGATCTCGGCCTGCAGGGAATCGCGCTCGGCCTCGAGTTCGACCCGGGAGAACTTCGTCAGTCGCCGCAGCCGCAGCTCGAGGATGTACTCGGCCTGGGGCGTCGAAAGGTCGAAGACCTCCATGAGCCGGGTGCGGGCCTGCTCGGCGTCGTCGGAGGCGCGGATGACCTGGATGACTTCGTCGATGTCGAGGATCGCGATGAGCAACCCCTCGACGAGGTGCAGGCGCTCTCGGCGGCGAGCCAACCGGAACTCGCTGCGTCGCGTGACGACCCGGACGCGGTGGTCGAGGTACACCTGCAGCAGCTCGCGGAGCCCGAGCGTGCGCGGCTGCCCCTCGACCAGTGCGACGTTGTTGATGCCGAAGGAGTCCTCGAGCGGGGTGAGCCGGTACAGCTGTTCGAGAACGGCCTGCGGATCGAAGCCGGTCTTGACCCCGATGACCAGACGCAGTCCGTGGTTGCGGTCGGTGAGGTCGGTGACATCCGCGATGCCGGTCAGCTTCTTCGCCGTGACGGCGTCTTTGATCTTCTCGATCACCCGCTCCGGTCCGACCAGGTACGGCAGTTCGGTGACTACGAGCCCCGTGCGACGAGGACCGAGCTGTTCGACGGCGACCTTCGCGCGGGTTTTGAACGAGCCGCGGCCATGGGCGTAGGCATCCTTGATGCCGTCGAGCCCCACGATGATGCCGCCCGAGGGCAGGTCGGGTCCTGGGACGAACTCCATGAGTTCTTCGACCGTCGCTTCCGGGTGGTCCAGCAGATGGATCGCGGCCCCGACGACTTCGATGAGGTTGTGCGGCGCCATGTTCGTGGCCATGCCGACAGCGATGCCGGTCGCGCCGTTGACGAGGAGATTCGGGAACGCAGCGGGCAGGACCTCGGGCTGCTGGAACTGGCCGTCGTAGTTGGGGATGAAGTCGACGACGTCTTCATCGAGATTCTCGGCGAGGGCCAGGGCAGCCGGCGCTAGCCGAGCCTCGGTGTAGCGCGGCGCGGCGGGTCCGTCATCGAGCGAGCCGAAGTTTCCGTGCCCGTCGACCAGGGGTACGCGGAGCGAGAACGGCTGCGCGAGCCGCACCAGTGCGTCGTAGATCGGCGCATCGCCGTGGGGATGCAGCTTTCCCATGACCTCGCCCACGACACGGGCGCTCTTGACATGGCCTCGGTCGGGACGCAGCCCCATGTCGGCCATCTGGTAGACGATGCGCCGCTGCACGGGCTTCAATCCGTCGCGCGCATCGGGGAGTGCGCGCGAGTAGATCACCGAGTAGGCGTATTCGAGGAAAGACCCCTGCATCTCGACCGCGACGTCGATGTCTTCGATGCGTCCGTGGTCGGTGGGGGCGGAATCGTTGCGTGATGCGGGCATGACTGCGTGGGCCTCGGGTGACGGAGAGGGGGCGTCGCCGTGTGCGAGACTGCCCCGATGACCCTCAGCTTACCGGCGGACCCGCCACGCGCCCGGAGCCTCACCGGTGTCGTCCCCGAGCTGCTCGCCGCGCTCGATGGCGGATCGGACTGGTTCGCTCCCGCGAGAAGCGCGGTCGTGTTCGTCGTCGATGGACTCGGTGCCGCCAACCTCGCCGCGCGCGTCGGTCACGCGCGCTTCCTGGCCGGGGCCGGAGGCAAGAAGGATGTCGCCCGCACCGTGTTCCCCTCGACGACCGCGGCAGCGCTCACGAGCCTCATGACCGGCACCTGGCCCGGCGAGCACGGGATCCTCGGCTATCGGGTCCGCGTCCCCGGCACCGACGAGGTCGTCAACCAGTTGAAGGGCTGGGAGACCGACGGACTCGACCCGATGAGCTGGCAACGCGCACAGCCCGTGTTCGAGCGCGAAGCCGCCGCGGGGCGCCCCTGCTTCGTCGTCTCCCGTCGCGAATACATCGGGTCGGGGTTCACGGCCGCGACCCTCCGCGGCGCGGAGTTCTTCGCCGCAGACGACGTGGGCGAACGCGCGCAGATCGCGGCCGACCTCGCCGCGCGGCATCCGGGGTCGCTTGTCTACGTCTACGCACCAGACCTCGACGTCGTCGGTCATCGTCGCGGGTGGGAATCGGACGAGTGGGCGTCGACGCTCGAGACAGTGGATGCCGCCGCGCGGTCCTTTTCGGAGAACCTTGCTCCGGGAGTCGGAGCCGTACTGACGGCCGACCACGGCATGGTCGATGTTCCGCGTCACCGCCATCTGCTGCTGAGCGCCGGAGATGACCTCGTCGCCGGCGTACGCCACATCGGCGGTGAACCGCGGATGCTGCACCTCTATGCCGAGCCCGATGCCGCGGCATCTGTTCTGGCCGCGTGGCGCAGTTCGGAGTCCGACCGGTCGTGGGTGCTGTCGCGCGCAGAGGCGGTCGACGCAGGGCTGTTCGGTCCGGTGGTGCACCCGGAATCGCGCGATCGCATCGGTGACGTGCTCGTCGCCGCGCGCGCGAAAGTGGCCTACTACGACGATCGACTGAACGACAAGGGTCCGCAGCGGATGGTCGGACAGCACGGCTCGCTCACCGACGAGGAGCGCATCGTGCCGCTTCTGCGCCTGGGGGCATTCGCCTGAGGGGGCCTATTCGTCGCTACGGGCGCCGAAGACGATCTCGTCCCACGACGGCATCGACGTGCGGCCCTTGCGCCGGGGCACGTCGCCGCCCGAGGCCCGAGCTTCCGGTACGTCGGCGGGGGACTCGGATGCCGGAGACTGAGGTTCGTCGTACCCGGGCTCGAGCGCGTCGAACAGAGCCACCGGTGAGGGCGAACGCGGGGCGTCCTCGGAGTCCATGCCGGGCAGGGGTTCGCGCTGGCCGCGACGGCGGCGCAGCGCCTCGAGGAGATCTGCGGTCTCGCTGGAGGCATGACTCTGCTCCGGGGCACGCTTGATCGCAGCATCCACCGGTCCGGTCGCGCCGGTCGTCTCGTGCTCGCCGGGGGCGGTGCGTCGCGGTCCGAATGCACCGCTGTCGAACCTTGTGTCGTCCTTCGGCGCGGGGGTATCCAGCGCGCGCAGTCGTGGAATGAGTCCGTCGGGAAGCGTTCCCTGGCGGGAGAGCTGCGTGGCGTCGGCATTTACAGGGCTCAGGGTGCTGCGTCGGGGATCGAAACCCCAACGTGCGTCGCGATCGACCTCGCCGGCGGTGAACTCGAGCTTCACGATCCAGCCGGTGAGCTCTTTCCAGCTCGTCCATCGCTCGCCGGTGGCTCCGGCTTCTGCCAGCTTGGCGCGCACTGCGAAGCCGAACGTGGGGGGCGCAGTGTGGTCGAAGTCGCCGCCGAGGAGCACCGGCACCGACAGC
>JAHIOK010000142.1 GCA_018895315.1 Actinomycetota bacterium
CACGTTCAACGGGCTCTCGAAGACCTACCGTGTCGCGGGGTATCGCAGCGGATGGATGGTGATCACCGGGCCGAAGAAGCACGCGCAGGGGTTCCTCGAGGGCATCAACCTGCTCGCCTCCACCCGGCTCTGCCCCAATGTTCCTGCGCAGCACGCGGTGCAGGCGGCACTGTCGGGGGTGCAGTCCATCGACGCGCTGATCGGCCCCTCCGGAAGGCTGCACGAGCAGCGCGATACCGCGTGGCAGGGACTTGAAGCCATTCCAGGGGTGTCGTGCTACAAAGCGAAGGGGGCGCTGTACGCGTTCCCACGGCTCGATCCCGAGGTGCACGAGATCCGCGACGACGCGAAGTTCGTCTACGACCTGCTCGTCGCCGAGCACGTGCTGGTGGTGCAGGGCACCGGGTTCAACTGGCCGACGCCCGATCACTTCCGCATCGTGACGCTGCCCGAGCCGCGGGTGCTCGCCGATGCCATCGAGCGGATCGGCAACTTCCTGTCGTCGTACCGGCAGTGATCTGACGTGCCCCAGGACGCCCTCGAGTCGAGGCATCCTCGGTTCGTGGCTGTCAGAGCAGCGCGAGGGATGTCGCGCGCCAGCGACGATCCATTCCTTCGAGGCGGATGGCGATGGCGCGGGTGCGCGCCGCGCCGGCGACGATGACGACGGCTTCGACCACGCCGTCCACCGGGGTCGAAGAGTGCACGGACAGGACGGCGTGCGTGGGCCGGGAGGCTTTCACACCGCGCGCACTCCGGGCGCGGGTGGCGAGGTTCGACCGCAGCACGAGCGCGCGGAAGGCGTCTTCGGTCAGCCATCGGGCGAGCTGATCGACCTCTCGCACCCCCGCGAGCACTTCGATCACCCCGCGCGACAGGTTCCGCAGGAGCGGATCGGGGTCGGGAAGCGCCTCGGTGGAGGTGTGCTGCGCGGCGAAGAATCGCTGCGCCTCGATCTCGGCGGCACTGCTCGGTGGGGACGGGGCCCCGGATATGGATGCCATCGCTGCCTCTCGACGGATGCTGTCGGAACGTTCAGTAGAGCACACAGATAACTCTCAGAAAAGACCTGATGGGCAAGCTGTGGATAACTTTCACGGGGCGTCGATGATGTGTCCTACTCTCGCTGCATGCGTTGGGATCGCCTCTTCGAGGACCTCGAAGATCAGCTCGCCTCCGAGTGGGAGGCCGAGCGTGCCGCGCTCGATACCGAGGCCGAGCGGCTGCGATTGTCGCGTCTCACCGTCCGTGATCGCTTGCGGGTGCTCGCCGAGACACCTTCGAATGCTGACGCGCCGGCATCCCTCGAGCTACTCGACGGGACGATGCTGTCGGGGACGCTGAGCGCGGTGGGTGCAGACTGGCTCGGCGTCGACGAAGACAGCATTCGCATGTCGCCTGCCCTCGTCCCGCTCGCCGCGGTCGTATCGGTGGGGCTGCCCGCATCCGAGCTGCTGCGCAGCGCGCGCAGCAGCACCGAGCCTCGTCGCCGCCTTGCCGAGCGGATGAGCATGGGGTTCGTGCTGCGCGATCTGGCCCGGCGGCGCATCCCCGTGACGGTGCATGCGAGCGGCGGCCGGATGCTCTCCGGAACGATCGATCGCGCGGGAGCCGATCACCTCGACCTCGCGCTGCACGACCCGGGCGCTCCCCGCCGAACGAGCGACGTCCGAGGCTACCGGCTGCTGCCGTTCACCACGATCGCGTGGGTGAGCCTCGACGCGGCGGCGCCCCTGACCTGACCGGCGCGCGGTCGATGTGGCTCAGTCCGGGTTGCGGATCGCGCCGGTGCCCCAGAGCTCGGGAAAGCTGGCAGCGTTCGACTGGCGCCAGAGCGCCATGCGGCGGGTTTCCTCGGCCTGCTCGTCGAGGTACTCGGTGACGCTCGCCTCTTCGATGCGCCACTGCGGCGGCGAACCGACGCGCGTGCCGCGCAGGCGGCCTTCGATCGTCAGCGCGATCACCTCGTCGACCGTCACGTCGAGCGCCTCGGCCACCTGGGCCGGTGCGATCAGGCGCGCGTCGAACGCCGGGTACTCGTGCATGTGTCAAGTATGGTGCCGCGGTCAACCGGCGGATCGTCGGCGCGGCGCCCTGTGGATAACCCGAAACGCAGATTCTCGGTTTGCGTCACGATGGAGTCCATGACCGCTTTCGATCATGCCCGATCCCGACCCCGTGCCTTCTGGGGCGACGCGCGATTCCTGATCGGCGTCCTGCTGATCGCGGCATCCGTTGCAGGCGTATGGCTCGTGGTCGCGGCGGCGCGTGAGACCGTGCCGGTGTTCGCCGCGGCGCGCACGATCGTGCCAGGGCAGGCCGTCGCCGCCGACGACCTGCGCGTCGTCGACGTCGCCCTCGGCCAAGTCGGCGATGCCTATCTGGCGGCGTCGGGAGGCCCGTCCGTGGGCAGCGGGCTCGTCGCGACCCGCACGATCGAAGCCGGCGAACTCGTGCCGCAGAGCGCGGTCGGCCCGTCCGCCGACGCCCGGTTCACCACGGTGGTGCTGCGCAGCGCCGCCGATGTGCCGGCATCGATCGGCGCTGGCACCGTCGTCGAAGTGTGGTCGGCGCCTCTGCTCGAACGCGGTGCGTACGACACCCCCCGCATCCTCGTGTCCGACGCGACCGTCGTCTCGGTGACGCGCGACGACTCCATGATCGGCGGCGGGTCTGCAGCGCTCGAGCTCGTGATCCCGCGGGCCGACGTCGCCGGCGCTCTCGCCGCGATCGCCGATCAAGCCGCGCTCTCGGTCGTGCCCACCGGGGGAGCGAACAGGTGATCGCGGTCATCGTCGTCGCCGACGAACCGCGTGCCGGAGTGCTCGCTCACGGTCTCGTCCAGGAGGGTTTCGACGTGGTCGCCGTCGTCTCCGCCACCACGCTGGCCGATACCGCGGCAGACGCACTGCTCGGTGCGGAAGCAGAGGGGGTGCGCCGCGCGCTCGACCAGGCGCGTTTCGTCGTACTCCAGGCCACGCGCGCGACGTTGAACGCACCCGTCGTGGCGCTCTGCGACCGACTGGGTACACGGATCGCTCCGCTCTGCGCGACCGCCGACGACGAGCGGCTCGCCGAGGTCTTCGGCCTGGCTGCGGCCCTTCCCCTCGATGTCGACGCCTGGGCGCTGGCGCAGTCGCTGACCTCCGCGTCTGCCATCGCCGCGCCCATCAGAGCGCCCGCTCGTGGCCCCGGGATCATCGCGGTCTGGGGACCGGCGGGTTCGCCAGGTCGATCCACCATCGCCGTCGAGCTCGCGGCGGAGATCGCTCGCGGCGGACGCCATGTCGGTCTGGTCGACGCGGACTCGCATGCGCCCTCCCTCGCCCTCGCGCTGGGACTCGCCGATGAAGCGCCGGGGTTCGCGGCGGCCTGTCGGCAGACCGAACTCGGCGGGCTCGACGTGGCCGAGCTCACCCGCATCAGTGCCCCGGTGACACTCGGCGGCGGCACCATCGACGTGCTCACCGGTATCAATCGTCCATCGCGGTGGCCCGAACTGAGTGAGATCCGGGTGACGCGCGCACTCGAGGCGTGCCGAAGTTGGGCGGATCACACGATCGTGGATGTCTCGGCCTCGCTCGAGCGCGATGAGGAGATCGTCAGCGATCTGACCGATGGTCCGCGACGAAACGCAGCGACGATCGCCGCGCTCCGCTCAGCCGACCTGGTGGTGGCGGTGGTCTCGGCCGATCCCCTCGGCGTGGCGCGCTTCGTCCGCGGCTACGCCGACCTCCGAGAGACCGTCGGGACCACTCCCGTGACGGTCGTCGCGAATCGGCTGCGACCCGGTTCCCTCGGCATCGACGCGCGCGGGCAGGTGCGCCGCGCGCTCGATCGGTTCGCCGGCATCCGCGACGTCTGGTTCGTGCCCGCGGATCCGCGGTCGGCCGACGCCGCGCTTCTGGCCGCACGGCCGATCGTCGAGGTCGCCCCGCGTTCTCCGCTGACCTCGGCGGTGCGCCGCGTCGTGGGGGAGTCGGTGCTGCCGCACTCTCAACCGATACCGGCCAAGCCCTCGCGCCGCGGTCGTAGAGAGAGCCTGCGCATAACGGGGGAGCCGGCCCCGGCCGCCTGAGAGAGCCCGGTCGATACGGGCTCTAGGCTGATAACCGTGTCGACCCTCAGCGAAATCATCTACGCCCAGGGCCGCTCCAGCGACGCGGATGTCGAATGGCTCCACCGCCTCGCCGGAGACGGCCAGCTGCTTGCCGATCTCGCGTTCGCCGACATCGTGATCTGGGTGCCGACCTCGGACGACTCGTTCGTCGCCGTCGCGCATGCGCGGCCCGGGGGAGCGGCGACCTTGTTCTACCGCGACATCGTGGGTGACCGTGTGCGCCCGCAGTGGCGCGCGCAGGTGCGCGAGGCGTTCACGTCCGGTCGCATCGTCGACTCGGCGTCACCCGATTGGTTCGAGGAGACTCCGACACGCGTCCGCGCCGTGCCCATCGTGCGGGAGCGGCCGCACGGCGAGGCGCCGACCGTTCCGATCGGGGTGCTCACCCGTCACACCAACCTCGGCGAGACGCGCACCCCCTCCCGCCAGCAGATCACCTTCAACGATTGCGCCGACGATCTGTTCGGCATGATCGCGTGGGCGGACTTCCCCGATCTCTCCGCACCGACC
>JAHIOK010000143.1 GCA_018895315.1 Actinomycetota bacterium
ACGCCACCGAGGATGCGATCGGGAAGACGGAACTGCGTGTGGTCGAGGTGTCGGCGGAGGAACAGTCCGAAGCGCCCTCCCACGATCCAGGTCACCATGAAGACGGCCGCTGCCGTCCCGCCGAGCACTGCCGCTCGCAGCACAGGCCAGGGCAGTACCGCCCCCAAGGGCGGGATCACCCAGTAGAGCGTGAAGCCACCGACGAACAGGCCGAGGACGGTGAAGAAATTGGTGACGAGACCGCGTCGCACGCCCCAGAATGCCCCGGCAAGCAGCAGCACGATCGCGACGATATCGACGGCCAGCATCCCGAAAATTCCTGCTTTCCCCCCGGCACGAGCCTATCGACTCCCCGTGCGCCGTCCGCACGCAAGGGTTTGCACTTCGGGTCGCATCGACTATAAGATCGAGCGACAGTTAGAGTCACCATGACACAAACAGATACTCTCCTCGAAGCCCCTCCCGCGCTGGTAGATGCCACGCGCGTCGCCGTGTCGACGGTCATCTTCACTCTGGGCCGTAAGACGGGTGATGAGAACGCCGCCGTGCTGCTGCCTCTGGTCCTTCGCACGCGTGATCCGCACGAAGGCCTCTGGGCGCTTCCGGGCGGCTGGCTCGATGCGCTCGAGGGGCTGGATGCCGCGGCATCCCGCACCCTTGCCGAAACCACCGGCCTCGCCCCCAGCTATCTCGAACAGCTCTACGCGTTCGGCGATCTGGGGCGCTCCCCCAGCCGTGTCGTGTCGATCGTGTACTGGGCACTGCTGCCTCCCGACGAGGTCGACGCTCAGGTCGCCGCCCACGCAGCCGCCCAGAACGCGCCGGAGAACGTCACCTGGTTCGATGCCGCGAGACTGCCCAGACTGGCGTTCGACCACAACCAGATCGTGGAGTACGCCCTGTGGCGGCTGCGCAACAAAGTCGGATACAGCCGCATCGCGCATGGACTGCTGCCCGAGGAGTTCACGCTCGCCGAACTGCGCGAGGTGTACGAGTCGATCCTCGACCGCAGGCTCGACCCGGCGAACTTCCGCCGACAGGTCGACGGTTCGGGAAACCTCGTCCCCACCGAACGCTTCCGCACGGGCAGCCACCGCCCGGCACGCCTCTACCGCTACAACCAGGACGTCGAGCTCGCCGATCGCGGGCCTCTCACCCCTCGCCCTGACCCGTCACTGAAGAGAGCACGATGATGCCCGCAACCCCGATCACTCTTCTCCCCCGCCCGGTCGACCCGTCGGTGGATCATGAGATCCAGGCGATCGTCGCCGGCGCCTCGGTCGGCGAAACGTGCAATACCGACCTCGCCTCGGGTCCGTGGGAGTTCGACATCCGTCCGGGGTACGGACCGGGATCCTCGATGGGGGACGTGATCCCCACCGGATCACCGCGCCAGGGCGAACTTCCCGCCGAGTACCGCACGGCATCCGAGGAGGAGCTCGACTCCCGCATCCGCGCGGCGAAAGCCACGCTCGGCGACCGCGTCGTGATCCTCGGACACTTCTACCAACGCGAGGAGGTCGTCGCCCACGCCGACTACGTCGGCGACTCGTTCCAGCTCGCGAACGCCGCGAAGGCGCATCCCGAGGCCGAGGCGATCGTCTTCTGCGGCGTGCACTTCATGGCAGAGACGGCCGATCTGCTCTCCGGGCCCGATCAGGCGGTGATTCTGCCCAACCTCGCCGCGGGCTGCTCGATGGCAGACATGGCCGACATCGATCAGGTCGAGGAGTGCTGGGAGCAGCTCGAAGACGTCTACGGCGACATGACGGCCCCCGACGCCGATGGCCTCGTGCCGGTGATCCCCGTGACCTACATGAACTCCTCCGCCGCGATCAAGGGCTTCGTCGGCCGCCACGGCGGCATCGTGTGCACCTCGTCGAATGCCCGGACGGTGCTCGAGTGGGCGTTCGCCCGTGGCCGCCGCGTGCTGTTCTTCCCCGACCAGCACCTCGGCCGCAATACCGCGAAGGCCATGGGCGTTCCGCTCGAGCAGATGCCGATGTGGAATCCGCACAAGCCCTTCGGCGGATCATCCGCCGAAGAACTCGAAGACTCCCGCGTCATCCTCTGGCACGGTTTCTGCTCCGTGCACCGCCGCTTCAGCGTCGACCAGATCGACAAGGCGCGCGCGGAGCACCCGGGCGTGCGTGTGATCGTGCATCCGGAGTGCCCGATGGCGGTCGTGGATGCCGCGGACGAAGCCGGGTCCACCGACTACATCCGCAAGGCGATCCAGGCCGCGACCGAACCCACCACGTTCGCGATCGGCACCGAGGTCAACCTCGTCCAGCGTCTCGCGGCCGAGCACCCGCAGCACACGATCTTCTGCCTCGACCCGGTCGTCTGCCCATGCTCGACGATGTACCGCATCCACCCCGGCTACCTCGCCTGGGTGCTCGAGGGCCTCGTCGACGGCGATGTGCGCAATCGGATCACCGTGCCCGCCCGCGTCGCCGACCCGGCGCGCATCGCCCTCGAGCGCATGCTGGCGGCCAAGCCATGACCGTGCACGTGGTCGTCGTCGGAAGCGGCATCGCCGGGCTCACGGTCGCGCTGCACGCGATCGACCACGGATGCCGCGTCACCCTCGTCACGAAAGACGTGCTGGAGCACGCCAATACGCGCTACGCGCAGGGTGGTATCGCGGGTGTCATGTTCGACGACGACCGCGTTGACAACCACATCCGCGACACGATCATCGCCGGTGCCGGCCTCAGCGACCCCGCGGCCGTGCGTGTTCTCGCCGAAGAGGGTCCGTCCCGCATCCGCGAGCTCGTGGCTCTCGGCGTCGCATTCGACCGCGGGAGCGACGGCGCCTATGTCAAGGGCCTCGAGGCCGCGCACTCCTATCCCCGCATCCTGCATTCGGGCGGGGATGCCACCGGCACGGCGATCGAGCGAGCCCTGGTCGCACGTCTGCGCGCGAGTGCAGTCACGGTGATCGAGCACGCCTTCCTGATCGACCTCGTCGTGCGGGATCACCGTGTGCGCGGGGTCGAGCTGCTGATCGGCGACACCCCGAGGGTCGTCCTCGGACGCCGCGAGATCGTCGAAGCCGAAGCCGTGGTGCTCGCCAGCGGTGGCGCCGGCGAACTGTACGCGCACACCACCAACCCGGTCGTCGCCACGGGCGACGGCATCGCGGCCGCCCTGCGCGCCGGTGCCGACGTGCGCGATCTGGAGTTCTTCCAGTTCCACCCCACCGTCATGCCCGGTCTCGCCGGTGCGCCCGGCCGCGCCGGCGACGCCTTCCTGGTCTCCGAGGCCGTGCGCGGCGAGGGGGCCACTCTCGTCGATGAGCACGGGCGGCGTTTCGCCTTCGATGCGCACCCCGACGGCGAGCTGGCCCCGCGCGATATCGTCGCCCGGGCCATCGCGCGCCAGATGGACGCACAGGACGGGCGACCGGTGTTCCTCGACGCGACCGCGCTCGGAGCCGACTTCCTCGCTCGACGCTTTCCGACGATCGACCGCGCCGCCCGCGACCGCGGGCTGGACTGGGCCGTCGCGCCGATTCCGGTAACCCCGGCCGCGCACTATCTGATGGGTGGCATCACCACCGATCTGCACGGACGCACCAGCATCCCTGGTCTCTACGCCGTCGGCGAAGTGGCGCGCACGGGCGTGCACGGAGCGAACCGCCTCGCCTCCAACTCGCTGCTCGAAGGCGCGGTATTCGGCGCTCGAGCCGGTGACACGATCGCGGCCGACAACGCGTCGAGTGCGTGGCCCACCTTCGTGCCGCCCTCGTCCTCCGTTCCGCCGTCGCACCTCGGCGCGCCCGGACCCGATTCGCGCTGGCCTGCGACGGGCGAACAGCCGATGCCGCGATTCACCCGCGCTGCGCTGCAAGAGCTGATGTGGGAGCACGCGGGACTCGTGCGCGACGAAGAGGGGCTGCGACACGCGGCATCCGTCATCGATGCATGGCGCAGCCCAGGCCGAGCGCCCCGGACCGAAGCCGAGTTCGAAAACGAGAACCTGCTGCTCGTCGCCGCACAACTCGTCATGGC
>JAHIOK010000144.1 GCA_018895315.1 Actinomycetota bacterium
CGAAATCGGCGTGGCCGGGGGTGTCGATCACGTTGATCGTGACCGGAGTGCCGTTCGCGTGCACGCCCTTGTAGGTGATCGCCGTGTTCTTGGCGAGGATCGTGATGCCCTTTTCGCGCTCGAGGTCATTCGAGTCCATCGCGCGCTCTTCGACGTGAGCGTGCTCGCCGAACGAGCCCGTCTGTCGCAGCATCGCGTCCACCAGTGTGGTCTTACCGTGGTCGACGTGCGCCACGATCGCGACGTTGCGGAGGTCAGGCCGGAGGGCATGCGCCATGACGTAAATTCCTTGCAGATTGGGGTGTCGCCCGGATTCGGGCTCTCCAATCCTACCGTGCACGGCCGAGGGGACGCCGTGAACAAGCCGAATGCCGCCCGCGCGCCCCTGTGAGGCACGCCGGCGGCATCCGGATATCGAGGTGCCGGGGTGCTTACGCGGCGCCGCGCGCTTCGCGCCGCTCGCGCTGGAGAACAGGGTCAGGCACCGGCACCGCTTCGATGAGCCGGCGGGTGTACTCCTCCTGCGGGTTGCGCAGGATCTGGTCGCGTGTGCCGACCTCGACGAGCTTGCCGTGCCACATGACCGCGATGCGATCGGCCAGTGCGTCGACGACAGCGAGGTCATGGCTGATGAACAGGCAGGCGAATCCGCGCTCGCGCTGGAGTTCACGCAGGAGCTCCAGCACCGTCGCCTGCACCGACACATCCAGGGCGCTCGTCGGCTCGTCCGCCACCAGCACATCGGGGTTGAGGGACAGCGCGCGAGCGATGCCGACGCGCTGCTTCTGTCCGCCGGAGAGCTCGTGCGGGAACCGCGATGAGTACTCCCACGGCAGTCGAACCGAGTCCAGCAGCGTGCCCACGCGCTTGTCGAGCGCCGCACCCTTGACGCCCTCCGACAAGAAGATCGGCTCGCCGATCGAGTCGCCGATCGTCATGCGCGGATTGAGCGAACTCGACGGGTCTTGGAAGACGATCCCGACCGTGCGGTGGAGTTCGTGCACGAGACGCCGATCGGCCTTCGAGATGTCGAGGCCCGCGACTTCGAGCTTGCCGGAGTGCACGGGTAGCAGCCCGATCGTCGCGCGACCGATCGTGGTCTTGCCCGAACCGGATTCGCCGACGAGACCGAGCACTTCGCCTTTATAGATCTCGAGGTTGATCTGATCGGCCGCTCGGAAAGCGGGAACGCGACCCCGCTTGGGATATTCGATCGCCACGTCCTGGAACGACACGGCGACTGGACGCCCGGTCGGCGCGGCCGCGATGGGAGCAGGATCATCGGCCGATGCCACCGTGATGCGCGGCACAGCCGCGAGCAGCGCCTGCGTGTAGGGGTGCTTCGGCGCGGCGAACACCTCCGCCACCGTGCCGGTCTCGACGATGTCGCCGATGCGCATCACCGCGATCCGATCCGCCATGTCGGCGACCACGCCCATGTCGTGCGTGATCAGGAGGATCGCCGATCCCATGCGCTGCTGCAGCTTGCGCATCAGATCCAGGATCTCGGCCTGCACCGTGACATCGAGCGCCGTCGTCGGCTCATCCGCGACGAGGAGCACGGGGTCGCACGAGAGCGACTGAGCGATCATGGCGCGCTGGCGCTGCCCGCCGGAGAGCTGGTGGGGATAGGAGTCGAAGGCCTTGACCGGATCCGGAAGCTCGACGAGTCCGAGCAGCTCGATCGCGCGCACCTTCGCCTGTGCGGGTGACATCCCGAGGTGCTGCCGGAGCGTCTCGACGATCTGGAATCCGATCGTGAGCACCGGGTTCAGTGCCGTCATCGGCTCTTGGAAGATCATCGAGATCTGCTTGCCGCGCACGTCCTGCAGTTGGCGGGCGGTCAGACCGCGCAGTTCACGGCCGAGCAGCTTCGCGCTACCGCTGATGCGCGCGTTCGAGGGCAGTAGACCGAGCAGGGCGAGAGAGCTCACGCTCTTGCCCGACCCCGACTCCCCCACGATGGCGAGCACTTCGCCGGCCTGGATGTTGTAGCTGATGTGTTTCGCGGCCGGGACCCAGACATTGTCGACGCCGAAGTCGACACTGAGATCGCTGACTTCCAGGACCGGTCCTGTGGCGTTCGGGTTCCGCCCGTCTCGCTGAGCATTCATCGAGCTGATCCTTCTTCCGAGCTGACGCTCCATGCGGGCGAGTGTGAGGGGAGCTCACGGGTCGGGAGTGCGACGATGGTCGAATGCCACACAGCGCGCCCCTCGTCTTCCGATCCCGAACGAACTCCATCATGGCGATCCTGATGTGGGTGATTCTCGCTTCGGGCGGGGTCGCGGTGGTCACCATCGCTGCGCAGAGCCCCGCGCGTGCCTGGGCTCTGATCCCCTTGACGCTCATCGCCGCCCTGGTCTACGAACTCCTGTGGCAGCCCCGCGTCACCGTCGACGACGAGCACGTCGTGCTCGACGACCTCTTCTACACCGTCGAGATCCCGTGGACCACGGTGATCGGCGTCGACACACGCTGGGCGCTGACGATCATGACGCCCACCCGCAGCTACCGGTCCTCCGCGGCCCCCGCGCCGGGTGCCTTCGTGCGCACCCGCGTGGGTCGGGACAGCAACAGTCCCCAGGTGGGCCGTGACGGCTCGGTACGAAAGTCCGACGCGCTCGGTACGGATTCCGGGGATGCCGCGCACATCGTTCGTCGTCGATGGATGGAGCTGGTCGAGAGCGAACGCGTGCCGATCGGTCGCGCGGATCTCGACCGCCCGGTGGTGCTCGTGCACCGCGTCGCGCTGACCGCGGTGGCTCTGCTGAGCGCTGCGAGCGTGCTCGCGCTGCTCAGCCTGTAGCAGGGTCACAGTCCGCGCTCCGGGCGCTTGTCCTCGATGTCGGGACGACGGTCGACCGGGTCTTCTGCCGCGGCATCCAACAGTGTCAGGGGCTCGTCGGGCTCGGGGGCATCCTTCGTGCGACGGATCGAGAAGCGTCGGCTGCGCGGGTCGAAGGCCTCGCGGAGGGCATCACCGAAAATGTTCGCCGACAAGGCCATGATCACGATGAACGCCGCCGGCCACCAGAACAGCCACGGTCGCACGGTGAACGCCGACTGGTTCACGCCGATCAGCAGGCCGAGCGACACATCGGGAGAGCGAATACCGTAGCCCAGGAGCGAGATCGCCGCCTCGAGCAGGATGGCACCTGCGGCGAGCAGCGAGCCCGACACGATGATGACGCCGGTCGCGTTCGGGAGGATGTGCCGGAAGATGATGCGCGCGTCGGAGGCGCCCGCGACCCGTGCCGCTTCGACGAACTCGCGCTCGCGCAGAGACAGGAACTCGCCGCGAACGAGTCGAGCGATCACCATCCAGCTGACGAAACCGAGCATGATGCCGAGCACCCAGACGCCGACGGCGCCGGCCCAGTTTCCGACAACCGCGGCGATGATGATCGCGGGGATGACGATGAAGACGTCGGTGATGCGCATCAGCACCGAATCGACCCAGCCGCGGTAATACCCCGCGATCGCGCCGACGGTGACGCCCACGACCAGCGCGATGCCGGTGATCAGCGTCATGGCCACGAACGAGTTCTGGATGCCGCGCATCGTCATCGCGAAGTAGTCGCGGCCGATGCGGTCCTGCCCGAACGGGTGGTCTCCGAGTGAGAACGGCCAGAGCTGCAGTGTCGGCTCTCCCCCGTTGACGATGCCCGCAGACAGGTCGTAGTAGTTGTACTGCCACCACCCGGGGATCGGTCCGAGACCGATCGCAGACGTCGCGAAGATCAAAACGGCGAGCAGAACGATGAGGGCGATGAGACCGGTGCGCTGGCGGAGGAAGCGACGCAGAACGAGGCGTCCCTGGCTGACGGACGGCTTTCGGTCGAGCTCATCGACCATGCTGGGAAGCGATGCGGACATCAGCTGACCCTCACTCTCGGGTCGAGCGCCGCATAGGCGAGGTCGGCAAGGAAGTTGAACAGGATCGCCATCACTGCGATCACCAGGAAGTAGCCCATGACCGGATAGATGTCACCGGGTCCGAGAGATCGTTGGAACAGCGCGCCCATACCCGGGATCGCGAAGATGTACTCCGTGATGATCGCGCCACCCAGCAGCGCACCGAGGTCGGTCGCAATCAGGGTCGTGATCGGGATGAGGACGTTGCGGAACGCATGGCGGACGACGACGACGCGCTCCGGCATGCCCTTTGCACGTGCCGTGCGGACGTAATCCTGGCTCAGGACCTCGATCATGCCGGCACGTGCGTAACGGGTGTAACCGGCGAACGAGATCGTCAGCAGCGACAGCGTCGGCAGCAGCAGGTGGAAGAAGACATCGAGGCCGGTGCGCCACATGTTGCTGGGATCGTAGCCGGGAGTCGAAGATCCCACGGTCGCGATGGGGCGTCCGCTCATGTCTTCCATGTATCCGGGGAACGACTGCATGAAGCGGTCGACCAGAATGATGAGGCTGATCAAGAGGGCGACCAGGATTCCGAGGCGGATGTTCTGCCGTCTGTCGTCGCCACCCACGAGGAAGCCGGCCAGGCCGCCGACGACGAGCGCGACCACCGCGAGGATCAGGATGGTGGCCGGCGTCGAGATGTCGAACAACGGCTGAATAAGGAAATACGAAACGATTCCCGCGACGGCGACGATCCCGGCGGTGAGCAGAGCGCGGCGCTGGTGGAGGCCGGCAAGCAACGCCGTCGCGCCGACGGCAATGCCCGCGCTGAAGACGATGACGCCGACGGCGCCGATGCCGGGGGTGAGGAACCACCCCGTGACACTCATCCAGAGGAGCATTCCTGCGGTGATCGCGAAGC
>JAHIOK010000145.1 GCA_018895315.1 Actinomycetota bacterium
CCGACTGGTCGGGGCAAGGGCCGCTCGATCTGCCCGGATGCCGCGCCCGCCGCATCGGCGGACGCATCGAGTTCACCGCCCGCTGAGGCTTCTCTAGACTCGATCCATGCGCGCGTCTGACATTCCGGGAGAGATCACGACCGTCCTGGTGACGGAGGAGCAGATTCTGCAGAAGCTCGACGAAGTCGCCGCCCAGGTCGCTGTCGACTACGAGGGCAAAGACCTGCTTCTTGTCGGGGTGCTCAAGGGTGCGGTGATGGTCATGGCCGATTTCTCTCGCGCGCTGCCGACACTCGTGCCGATGGACTGGATGGCGGTCTCCTCTTATGGCGCCGGCACGCAGTCCAGCGGAGTGGTGCAGATCCGCAAAGACCTCGACACCGACCTGCACGGAAAGCACGTGCTGATCGTCGAGGACATCATCGATTCCGGCCTGACGCTGAGTTGGCTACTGAAGAACTTCGCCTCACGCGGGGCGTCCTCGATCGAGGTGTTCGCGCTGCTGCGCAAACCCGAGGCTGCGAAGGTGCAGGTCGACTGCCGATACGTCGGCTTCGACATCCCGAATGAGTTCGTCGTGGGCTACGGCCTCGACTACGCCGAGAAGTACCGCAACCTGCGGGATGTCGCGATTCTCGCTCCGCACGTCTACGCCTGAGCTCGCCGCTCTCGGCCATCAGCCCACGCCTTGTACGCCGTGGGCGAATGCACAGAATCGGCATAGCCAGGCCGCGTTACCCTGAGTACACCGTCCGCGCAAGCGGATCGCCGACGAAAGGGCACGGGCCTGGCCCGCAGCATGGACTTCAAGAAGATCACCCGCAACCCGCTCATCTATGTGCTGCTGATCGGGATCTTCCTCATCGTGGGCTTTTCGCTCATCTCCAGCCTCGGTGGGGCGAAGCAGATCACGACCCAGCAGGGTCTCGAGCTGCTCAAGGGCGGCACCGTGAGCAAGGTGGTCAACACCGACGGTGACCAGCGCGTCGACATGACGCTGTCTACGCCCTACGACGGTGCCCGCGACGTGCAGTTCTACTACGTCGGCGCCCGCGCGAACGAGGTCGTCACGGCGATCAGCGCGGCCAACCCGACCGACGGATACAACGACGCCGTTCCCCGTGCGTCGTGGTTCGACGGGTTCATCTCGCTCATCATTCCGATCCTCCTGCTCGGCCTGCTGTTCTGGTTCCTGATGTCGAGCGCCCAGGGCGGCGGCAGCAAGGTCATGCAGTTCGGCAAGTCCCGCGCCAAGCTCGTCTCGAAGGAGAGCCCGACCGTCACGTTCACCGACGTCGCCGGCGCCGACGAGGCGATCGAGGAGATGCAGGAGATCAAGGACTTCCTGAAGGACCCCGCTCGGTTCCAGGCCGTGGGCGCCCGCATCCCGAAGGGCGTGCTGCTGTACGGCCCTCCAGGAACCGGCAAGACCCTCCTTGCCCGCGCTGTCGCAGGCGAGGCGGGCGTGCCGTTCTACTCGATCTCGGGTTCGGACTTCGTCGAGATGTTCGTCGGTGTCGGCGCTTCCCGTGTGCGCGACCTCTTCAACCAGGCCAAAGAGTCCAGCCCCGCGATCATCTTCATCGACGAGATCGACGCGGTCGGTCGACACCGCGGCGCCGGAATGGGCGGCGGCCACGACGAGCGCGAGCAGACCCTCAACCAGATGCTGGTCGAGATGGACGGCTTCGACCCCAAGGTCAACGTGATCGTGATCGCGGCGACCAACCGCCCCGACATCCTCGACCCCGCTCTGCTGCGTCCGGGCCGGTTCGACCGTCAGATCGGCGTGGACGCCCCCGACTTCCAGGGTCGCAAGAAGATCCTCGAGGTGCACGGCCGCGGCAAGCCCCTCGCCGACAACGTCGATCTCGAAGTCGTCGCGCGCAAGACCCCCGGATTCACCGGAGCAGACCTTGCCAACGTGCTCAACGAGGCCGCGCTGCTCACCGCCCGCTCGAACGCGCAGCTCATCGACAACCGCGCGCTCGACGAGGCCATCGACCGCGTCATCGGCGGACCCCAGCGCCGCACCCGCGTCATGAAAGACAAGGAACGCCTGATCACGGCCTACCACGAGGGCGGGCACGCGCTCGCGGCCGCGGCGATGAATCACACCGATCCGGTGACCAAGGTCACGATCCTGCCCCGCGGGAAGGCGCTCGGCTACACGATGGTGCTGCCCCTCGATGACAAGTACTCCATCACCCGCAACGAGCTCCAGGACCAGCTGACCTATGCCATGGGTGGGCGCGTCGCCGAGGAGATCGTCTTCCACGACCCCACGACGGGTGCCTCGAACGACATCGAGAAGGCGACCAACATCGCCCGCAAGATGGTCACCGAATACGGAATGACGATGGATGTAGGGCCGATCAAGCTCGGCGCCGCCTCGGGTGAGGTCTTCATGGGCCGCGACATGGGCCATGGCCGCGAGTACTCCGAGACTGTCGCCGAACGCATCGACAAGCAGGTGCGCGAGCTCATCGAGCAGGCGCACAACGAGGCGTACCAGGTCATCAATGACAACCGCGACATCCTCGACAAGCTCGCGCTCGAACTTCTCGAGAAGGAGACTCTCGACCACCTCGAGCTCGCCGACCTCTTCACCGACATCAAGCGCCTGCCGCCCCGCCCGCAGTGGCTCTCGAGCAGCGAGCGTCCCGTGTCGGTGCAGCCCCCCGTCGACGTTCCGCGTCGCTCGGCGCCGGTCGGAGTTGCGGCGTCCACGGAGGCCGACACCGCCGTGGAGAAGGCCCCGCGTCGTCGCCCCTCTGGTCAGGCGCGCCCCGCGACCGCGTAGGCTCGGCCCGTGGCCGTAGACCGTGAGCGCATCTCTGCGCTGGTGCTCGAGTTGCTCGAGGCGATCGGGGAGGATCCCGACCGCCCGGGCCTGCGGTTGACCCCGCAGCGCGTTGCCGACTCCTACGCGGAGTTCTACGCCGGGATCGATCAGGATCCCGCAGCCCCGCTCGCGCACACCATCAGCGTCTCGCGGGGTCCCGCCCCCGACACGCTGCCCTCCGGGGCGGTGATGCTGCGCGACATCCACTTCCGGTCGGTGTGCGAGCACCACCTGCTGCTGTTCCGCGGCAAGGCGCACATCGCGTACCTGCCGGGAGAGAAGGTCGTCGGTCTCGGCGCGTTGCCGAAGGTGGTCGACATCCTCGCCGCGCGCCCGCAGGTGCAGGAACGGCTCGGCGAGCAGATCGCCGACACGATCGACGGCGCCCTCGACCCGCGCGGCGTGCTCGTGGTGCTCGAGGCCAGCCACGGCTGCGTCACGATGCGCGGGGAGCGCCAACGCGAGGCATCGACCGTGACGATCGCCGCCCGCGGCGAACTCTCCGAACCGGCCGCTCGCGCCGAGCTGATCGCACTGCTGGCGACGGGCCGCGAATGAGCTGCCGCATCATGGGCATCGTCAACGTCACGCCCGATTCGTTCAGCGACGGGGGACGCTACCTCCATCACGAGGCGGCGATCGCGCACGGACTGCGGCTGCGCGCCGACGGCGCCGACATCCTCGACATCGGCGGAGAGTCGACCCGTCCGGGTGCCGATCGCGTGGATCCCTCCGTCGAGGCGGACCGCGTCGTGCCGGTGATCCGTGCCCTCGTCGCTGCCGGTGCCCCCGTCAGCATCGACACCATGAACGCGTCGACCGCGCTCGCCGCGGTGGCTGCCGGAGCCCGCATCGTGAACGACGTATCGGGCGGGCTCGCCGACCCCGACATGCTGCCCGCCGTCGCCTCCACCGGCGCGGACGTCGTGCTCGGGCACTGGCGCGGGCCGTCGGCCGACATGTACGCGCACGCCGAGTACGGCGATGTGACCCGTGATGTCATGGCCGAGCTGCTCGCCCGCGTCGAGGCCGCAGGGTCTGCCGGCATCCCGCCCGCTCGGCTGCTGATCGATCCGGGCATCGGGTTCGGCAAGAAGGGCACCCAGAACTGGGAGCTTCTGCGCGGACTGCCGCAGCTCGCCGGCCGCGGCACGCGCGTGCTCGTGGGTGCGAGCCGCAAGAGATTCCTCGCCGACGCGCTGGGCGCCGATGCCTCGGACGAGCGACGGGATGCCGCAACCGCCGTCACGAGCGTGCTCGCCGCGCGCGCCGGGGCGTGGGGCGTGCGGGTGCATGATGTCGCTGCGACGCTCGATGCACTGCGGATTGCGTCGCTGTGGGACGGTGGGGGGCGATGGAGTACCTAGACAAGATCACGGTCACCGGAATCCGGGCCTTCGGCTATCACGGGGTCTACGACGACGAGCGCCGCAACGGCCAGGAGTTCATCGTCGACGTCGTGCTCCTCCTCGACACGAGGGCCGCGGCCGCCTCCGACGAGGTCACCGACACCGTGCACTACGGCGAGGTCGCCGAGCAGATCGTCCGGATCGTCGAAGGAGAACCGGTCAACCTGCTCGAGAAGCTCGCGGCGCGCATCGCCGACGACATGCTGGCCCTCCCCGCGGTGCGCACGGTCATCGTGACGGTGCACAAGCCGGCCGCTCCCATTCCGGTGCCCTTCGGTGACGTATCGGTGACGATCCGCCGCAACGCGCCCGTCGCCGTCGAGAAGGCCCCGTGATGGACCGCCGACTCGCGCAGGGCTTTTCGGCCGATGTAGTCCCTGTCGTCGCTGCGCCGGTGGTTGCCGTCGTCGCGCTCGGCGCCAACCTCGGCGACCGCGCCGCCACCCTCGACGGGGCCGTGCGTGAACTGCGCCGGCTGCCGCTGGTCGACGATGTCCGAGTTGCCGAGCCGGTCGAGTCCGTCGCGGTGAAGCCCGACGGACCGGATGCCGCCGCCCCGGCCTACCTCAACTCCGTCGCGCTCGTGACGACGCGGCTCGCTCCGTCGGTGCTCCTCGACTACCTCCACGCCATCGAGGCGCGGCACGGGCGGGAGCGTCGCGAGCGGTGGGGCGACCGCACGCTCGACCTCGACCTCGTGGCCTACGCCGATGTGCGTAGCGCCGACCCGACGCTTCTGCTGCCGCATCCCCGCGCCGCCGAGCGCGACTTCGTGCTCGCGCCCTGGCTGAGCCTCGACCCCGATGCCGAGCTGCCGGGCGCAGGACGGGTCGACGTGCTTCTGGCCGAACTCAGCGACGGCGGTGCGCGATGAAGCGCACGGGAGCCGGCATCCTCATGGTCGCTGCGGTGCTGGGCGTGGGCGTGGGCTTCCTCACCGACCAGCTGCTCACCGGGGCGGGGCGCCCGACGTTCACCCCGGCGGTGACCC
The DNA here is from genome assembly GCA_018895315.1 of Actinomycetota bacterium. GTDB lineage: Bacteria > Actinomycetota > Actinomycetes > Actinomycetales > Microbacteriaceae > Microbacterium. Next base: position 5,246 of record JAHIOK010000145.1, read on the forward strand.
TGCCGATCCTGCTCGTCTTGCTCGGTGCACTCGTCATCGCCCTGGCCATCCCCATCCGCCGCGCGACCCGCGGCACGGTCACAGCGCCCGTCAACCCTTTCCGTGCGCTGCGCGTGGCGATGCTGGCCAAGGCGTCGAGCATCGTCGGGGCGGCTCTCGGCGGCTTCGGTCTCGGACTCGCGCTCTATCTCGCCACCCGAGCAGTCAGCCCCTCGTTAGGCTCGTGGGGCGCGATCATCGCGACAGCGGTGTGCGGGGCGATCCTCGTCGCCGCAGGCCTCGTCGCCGAACACCTCTGCACGATCCGGAAGGACGATGATGACCAGCATCCCGGATCCGATGATCCCGGACTCCGCGCCCACGACCACTGACGCTGCGGAGGCCGATGTGCTGGATGCCGGCACCTACGACCGCATCCTCGAGCCGAGGCACGCCAACCGGCTGCCGCTGGGAGATGGGACGTGGCACCAGCTGGCCCGCGCGTACTTGTGGGTGCGGCTGATCTCGATCGGTGCGCTCTTCCTCGCCGTGCTCGCGGCCACCCTCGTGCTCACCCTGGTGCTGCACCAGATGTGGGCGTGGATTCCCGGTGGCATTGCGCTCGTGCTGATCGCCTGGGCGCTCGCGATCGCGCCGCGCCAGGTGCGCGCCTTCGGATACCAGTTGCGTCGCGATGACCTGGTGTTCCGTCACGGAATACTGTGGCAGCGCTCCGTCGCCGTGCCCTACGGGCGCATGCAGCTGGTCGACATCGCACACGGGCCCCTCGACCGCGGCTTCGGGATCGCCCAGCTCAAGCTCGTGACCGCCGCCGCATCCAGCGCCGTCCAGCTCCCCGGCCTCACCCAGCCGGCGGCCGAGCGACTGCGCGACACCCTGATCGACGTCGCCGAGAGTCGCCGGACAGGGCTGTGACCGACACCCCACCCCCAGTGCCGAGCGGCG
>JAHIOK010000146.1 GCA_018895315.1 Actinomycetota bacterium
GGCCGCTCGATCACCTCGCTGCAGGCGATCTACGTGCCCGCTGACGACTACACCGACCCCGCGCCGGCGACGACGTTCGCGCACCTCGATGCGACCACCGAGCTCTCGCGTGAGATCGCATCGAAGGGTCTGTACCCGGCCGTCGACCCGCTGACCTCGACCAGCCGCATCCTCGACCCGCGCTACATCGGTGCCGACCACTACCGGGTCGCCACCAACGTGAAGCAGATCCTCCAGAAGAACAAGGAACTGCAGGAGATCATCGCGATCCTCGGTGTCGACGAACTGTCCGAAGAAGACAAGATCGTCGTTTCCCGTGCGCGTCGCATTCAGCAGTTCCTCTCGCAGAACACCTACATGGCGAAGAAGTTCACCGGTGTCGAGGGTTCGACGGTGCCGATCAACGAGACGATCGAGTCGTTCGATGCCATCGTCAAGGGTGACTTCGACCACGTCGCCGAGCAGGCATTCTTCAACGTCGGCGGTATCAACGACGTCGAAGAGAAGTGGGCTCAGATTCAGAAGGACAACGGCTGATCATGCCGATCAACGTGAGTCTCGTCTCCGCTGACGCGGAAGTCTGGTCGGGGGAGGCGACGCTCGTCGTCGCCAAGACCGTCGAGGGTGAGATCGGCTTCATGACCGGCCACGAGCCCGTCCTGGCGATCCTCGCTGAGGGCCAGGTCCGCATCACCCAGGCCGACGGCACGAAGATCCTCGCGAACGCGCAGGACGGCTTCCTGTCGATGGAGAACGACGAGCTGAGCATCGTCGCGGGCAACGCGGCACTCATCTCCTGAACGGCGTCCTCCACGCGAGGACTTTCGGCCGGGATGAGGACGATTCCTTCGGGATCATCCTCATCCCGGCCGTTTCTCCTTCTCCCGACCGTATGAGGTAACCCACATGCTGATCCTGCTGCCGCCGTCCGAGACGAAGCGGGCCGGCGGGCGGGCGGCCCCTTTGTCCGTCGACTTACTTGCACTGCCGCAGCTCGCGCCGCAGCGTCATGCCGTGATCGACGCGCTCGTCGCCCTCTCGGCCGACGAGGATGCCGCCGCCCGCGTCCTGAAGCTCGGCGCGACCCAACGCGGTGAAGTCGCCGTCAATGCCGCCCTGCACACCGCCCCCACCCTGCCGGCCGTCGACCGCTATACCGGTGTGCTTTACGACGCGTTGGATGCCGCGTCCCTCGGGGCCGCGGGCCGCCGCTGGCTCGCCCACCACGTGCTCATACACTCGGCGCCTTTCGGCCCGGTCGGTGCGCTCGACGCGATCCCCGCCTACCGTCTCGGGGCCGGAACGTCGTTGCCCGGTCTCGCTCCGCTGCGGAAGCTGTGGGCGGAAGCGGTCACGGCCGCGCTGGCCGAGGCATCCGTGCCCTTCGTGCTCGATCTGCGGAGCGAAGCATATGGGGCGCTCGGCCCGGTGCCTGTGTCGCAGGCGTCGGCGTACGTGCGGGTCGTGACGGAATCGACCGACGGCACCGTGCGAGCGCTGAACCACTTCAACAAGCACGCGAAGGGGGCTCTCTTGCGCCGTCTCGCCGAGGAGCGCCCGCGCATCGGTACGGTCGCTGGGCTGCAGCGGTGGGCGGATGCCGCGGGGGTGGCGATGCGGCCGGGGACCGCGGGTGAGCTCGAACTCGTCGTGTGACCGGGGTCAGCGACGAGTGTTCGCCGCAGTGCGTTCGGTGTTCTCGGCGATCGCGATGAGGGCGACCAGACCTTCGATGACGAACCGGAGGATCACGATCGACAGGAATGCGGCGATCGGTACGACGATGATCGTGGCCACGAGAAGCGCGATACCCGCCCCCGGGTTGAAGGCGAGCGCGAGAATGCCGCGGGTGATGCCGAGCACGAACCACACGAGGAAGCCCATGGCGATCGCGACCAGGCCGACCGCGTAAAACGCGCTCGCGAGGCGGCGCGTGATGAACGTGCGGAACGAGAGGTCGAACAGTGCGCGGAAGAAGCCACGGCCGATCTCGGTGACCTCCAGACCGGAGATCGAGGGCACGCCGGTATCGTCCGGGTCGGTTGCCGGGTCGTAGGCGGGTCCCACCGGAGCGTGGGCCGGCGCGGTCGCACGCGCCGCCTCGGACGCTGGCTGCGGCGGAAGCGGGGGGAGTTCGGGGGAGGTGCCATCGCTCATGACGATCCTTTCGACGATGCAGGCGTGCTGCGTCAGGCTATCGTTCACCGTCTCGCCACGCGGTAATCGGAACACCTCCTGACACCAGGCGTGACTCTCGCTAGCATGAGGGCACCGGGCGCATGCCCGCATTCGTGGCCTCTCGGCCCCGTCATGAGGAAGATGACATGATTCTCAGCTATTCCAACTACTCCGACAGCGGTGCCTCCGCGTTGGCGCTGCTCATCCTGCTGCCCTTCATTCTGATCTTCGCTCTCGCCGGTTACCTGGTGACGTCCTGGTTCTTGATGAAGATCTTCGAGAAGGCCGGTGTGCAGGGTAAGTGGCGTGCGTGGGTGCCGGTCTACAACACCTTGATCCTGGTCAAGCTCGGCGACCTCAATCCTTGGTGGCTCGTCGTGCTCTGGGGCGGGTCAGCCGTCCTCGGCTGGATCCCCGTGATCGGCCAGCTGATCCTTTTCGCCGCCTTCCTCTACACGTTGCTCGCCGCATGGCGTGTCGGCCTGAAGCTTCAGAAGGAAGCCGTCTGGCTCATCCTCTACTTCTTCCTTTCGATCGTCTGGCTCGGTATCAACGCGTTCGACAAGTCGCGCTGGAACACGGCCATCCCGGCAGCGCCGTGGGCGACCAACTTCCTCGCAGATAAGACCAAGTGGCAGGGTATTCCGGTGCAGACGCCGGCCGGCGGGTTCCCGGCTAACCCGGTGACCCAGCCCGGCGCTTATCCGCCGCCTGCGGGCTATCAGCCCCCGCCGGCACCGCCCGCCGCAACGCCCCCGGCACCGCCCGCTGGCTACCAGCCGCCGCCGGCACCGCCGACTCCTCCGACGACACAGCCGCCGGCCGCGTAGCATCCGCGACGACCCCCGCCCCATCCGGACGGGGGTCGTCGCGTTGTGGCGGGTCTGGTCGCGCTCCTGAAGGTTTAGCGTGGAGGGATGAGCAACGCACAGGAACGACGCGTCGGCGAATCCGGCCTTCTGGTTTCACCAGTCGGGCTCGGCTGCAACAATTTCGGCCGCGCCGGCACCAGGACTGAAACTCTGGAGGGCACGCGCGAGGTGCTCGATGCCGCGATCGACGCGGGCATCACGTTCCTCGACACTGCGGACATGTACGGCAAGGAGCCGGGACTCTCCGAGACCCTGATGGGGGAGGCCCTGAATGGCAAGCGCGATCAGGTCGTGCTCGCGACCAAGTTCGGACACACTGCCTTCTCTCCCGCACTGCCCGGCGGGTCGCACGCCTCGCGCACGGCGGTGCGGCACGCGGTCGAGGCATCCTTGCGACGTCTGCAGACCGACTGGATCGATCTCTACCAACTGCATACTCCCGATCCGCGCACGCCGATCGAGGAGACGCTCGACGTGCTGGGCGATCTGGTGCGCGAAGGCAAGGTGCGCTATATCGGTCACTCGAATCTCTCGGGGTGGCAGATCGCCGAGGCGCACTACGAAGCGCGCGCAGGGCGTGGCGTGCCGTTCGTCTCGGCTCAGAATCACTACAGTCTGCTGGCACGTGCGGCCGAACGGGAGGTCCTGCCGGCGGCAGAGCGATTCGGGGTCGGATTCTTCCCGTTCTTCCCGCTGCACAATGGTCTTCTCACGGGCAAGTTCACTCGTGAAGGCGGCCCGGCGGGCAGCCGTATCATGATGCAGCGCCAGTACGTGTGGCGGGATGCCCCCTGGGATGCGCTCGAGGCCTACCAGGTGTTCTGCGACGAGCGCGGGATCACGATGCTGCAGGCCACCTTCGGATGGCTGCTGTCGCGGCCTGCCCTTTCGAGCGTCATCGCCGGAGCGACGAGCGCCGAACAGGTGCGTGCGAACGCGGCGGCCGGTATCGCGTGGTCACCGACGGCAGCCGACCTCGACGCCATCGATGCGCTGTTCCCGTTGCCGGAGGATCCCGCAGCCTAGCTCCGGGCGCCGGACTGCTCGGTTCCGCGGGTGGTAGCGGCCGGTCGACTAGTATGTGAAGGCACGCGTGGCCTGTCCGGCTGACGCGGCGACCGTCGGCCGAGGAGGACAGGGCGTGCCCCACACAGTCACGCGTGCCCGGACGATTCCGCTGGCAGTCGGTGCGATCGAGCTATCGTGGGCCGAGGCGACTGATACCGGACGCCGCCGCGAGATCAACCAGGACGCCATGCTCGCGGACTATCCGCTGTACATCGTCGCTGACGGCATGGGCGGCCATATCGGTGGCGAGATCGCCAGCTCGAGCACTGTTGAGCGACTCCAGGCCGTCGTCAGCCACGGACCGGTCAACCCCAAGACGATCGAGAAGGCGCTTTCACGCGCCGTCAAAGACATCGCGACCCACCCGGGAGCCACCGACGACGGCACCGGCACCACGTTGACAGGGGTGTACCTGGATACGACAGCGGCCGAGCCGCACTGGGTGACGCTCAACATCGGCGATTCCCGCGTCTATCTCCTACGCGATGGTGTGATCGCGCAGATCACCACCGATCATTCCGTCGTTCAAGAGCTCATCGCGGCGGGGCGTCTCAGCCCTGAAGAGGCCGAGAACCACCCCTACGGCAACGTCATCACACGCGCTGTCGGTCCGAGCGACAGCGTCCGCCCGGACTACGTGCGCCTTGACGTGGTCGACGGCGATCGCTTCGTCATCTGCTCCGACGGTCTCACGAAAGAGCTCACGGATTACGGCATCCAGCACTTCCTCGCCGAGCACGCAGACCCCGCCGACGCCGTCACCGCGATGATGGAAGCGGCGCTCGAGAACGGTGGCCGCGACAACGTCACGATCGTCGTCCTCAACGTGTCCCGCATCGGTGGAGGCGGCGACGGCCTCTCGATCGCTGATTCCTCCACACTCACTTCCTGAGCCGGGTTCTGCACAGATTCCGTTGCCCGGCGGTGAGGGGAGCACCGCGGGGATTTGACTGGATGAGTGCGCACCGCTTCTGAATCCTTTCGCCCTCCGCGAGGTCCGGTCGCTTCGCCGGCGATCGCGGAGGTGACAGCGCGCCCGTCCGATCCATTGAGGCTCCCCGCGGCATCCGAACCACCGCGCCGCACTCCCGTGCCGCTGCTGGCATCGGTCGTGCCGATCGTGGGTGCCGTCGGGCTCTGGCTCGTGACCGGCTCGGTGTTCGCACTGTGGTTTGCGGCTCTCGGGCCGATGATCGCCGGTGCCACAGTGCTCGACGGCATGCGCTCCGCCCGGAAAGAACGGCGTCGCACGGGTCGTGACGCGGCCGAGGCGCAGGTGCGCATCTCTGCCGAGATCCAGCGCCGCCACGAGACCGAGCGGGCCGAACTAGACACGGCGCATCCGGATGCCGCGGCCCTCGCCTTCGCCGACGCCGGCGTGTGGCGGGCTGTGCCCGGCCGTGGTGAAGCCCTCGTCGTCGGACGCGGCGAACGCCCGAGTGTCGTACGGGTGGACGGAGCAGACGACAATGCCGCGCTCAGGGTCTTGCGCGCATCTGCCGCGACCGTTGCCGATGCGCCGGTCACCGTGCCCACCACCGGCGGCGTCGCGGTCATCGGGCCTCCAGTGCTCGCCGATGCCGTGCTCCGAGCGCTGACGCTGCAATTGTGCCTGGCGCTCCCACCCGGAAGACTGCGGATCATCGGCGCCATGCCCGAGGGGTGGGAGTGGGCTGCATCGCTTCCACACCGCACGGCGACGCAGGGACTCGCGCTCGCCTTCGCGACACCCGATGTTCCGCTGCCCGCGGGCGCCGATGCAGTGCTCGCCCGGGTCGACGAGGGCGCCCACCCACCGCCCGGCTGTGCGGCGGTGCTGACTCTCGATGCCATCGATCGAGGGCAGCTCGACTTCGAGGGTCATACGCAGCGCCTGCGCGTCGAGGCGCTGGGGGCCGACCAGGCTGCGGCGGTCGTCGCAGAGCTGGTGGATCGTGCGCTCGCGCTGGCAGGCCCCTCGGCGGCCTCCGCGACCGTTGAGCTGCGGGACGTGCTCGTCGATGCGCCGCGAGCTCGCCCGGGAGCATTGCCCGCAGTGATCGGGATCGAGAACGGCGCCCCTGCGGTGGTCGATCTGGTCGCTGACGGCCCGCACGCCGTCGTGGTCGGCATCACCGGATCGGGCAAGAGCGAACTGCTCACGACCTGGATCACCGCGCTCTGCGCGACGCATCCGACCAGCGCCGTGAACTTCCTGCTCGCGGACTTCAAGGGGGGCACCGCCTTCGAC
>JAHIOK010000147.1 GCA_018895315.1 Actinomycetota bacterium
CCAGCTCTCGACGCCGGTGAAAGACCTCTCCGGCGGACAGAAGCGACGGCTCCAGCTGCTGCTCGTGCTGCTCGATCAGCCGAACGTGCTGATTCTCGACGAGCCCACCAACGATCTCGACACCGACATGCTCGCGGCGGTCGAAGACCTTCTCGACTCATGGCCCGGCACTCTGCTGGTCGTCTCGCACGACCGCTACTTCATCGAGCGGGTCACGGACCAGCAGTATGCGATCCTCGGGGGTCGGCTGCGGCACCTTCCGGGGGGCGTCGACGAATACCTCCGCCTTCGACGTGGACAGGATGCAGACGGGGCTGCTGTTTTGGGTGACGCCGTTGCAGCCCCGACGGGCCTGACCGGTGCCGACCTGCGGGCCGCGCAGAAGGAGATCGCCTCGATCGAGCGCCGGCTCGCGAAGTTGCACGCGCAGGCCGCTGCCGCTCGCGCTGGACTCGTCGATCGGGATCAGTCCGACTACGAGGGCCTCGCGGTCGAGATGGCGCGGATCAACGCACTCCAGAAGGAGAGCGACGACCTCGAGGCGCGATGGTTCGCTTTGACGGAGGCCATCTCCCCGGAGTGAGCCCGATCCAGGGTCAATGCACGGCGTAGTTCAGGAGCATCACGAGCGCCCCGAGAAGCGCCGTGCCGATTGCGCCGACCACGCGCACTCTGCGGGAGGAGCCGCGCTGCGCGTACGCGGAGTAGCCGAGCACGCCGAGGGTCAGCACCGCGAGCAGGAGCGCGAGTTCGACGGAGTCGTCGGCGGGCATCCCTGTTGCTCCACCCACGACCAGCACAGCCGTCGACGGGAGCGCGGCGTACAGCATTCCGCTCGAGTGATGCACGGCCCCGGCGACCGATGCCCGGTAGCCCTTCTCACCGTGGTCGCTGAGCGTGTGCGCGAACACGTGGGCGACGAAGAAGATCAGCAGCGAGACACCGCTGACCAGCAGCACCTCCCATGAGTCGGTGTGATGGTCCGAGACGCCCATGATCAGAGCGCTGTACAGGATCAGGCCGTACACCGCGGACGGCGAGGCGAAGCGTGCGCGGAGCCATGCTGTCCAGGCGCTGTTGCGTGCCGTGTCGTCGTTCGTGGTTTCGTTCATGTGCTTCGTCCCTCCGGGCCTGCCACGAGCTCAGGCATCGAAACCCAGGCTGAGTTTGCGAAGGAGCCCCGCCAGACGCTCTCGGTCCACCCGCGAGATGACGGCGAGCAGCGCCGCCTCGGCGTCAACCAGGCGGGTGATGGCGGCATCCACGCGGGTGCGACCGGCAGCGGTGAGGATCACCAGGATGCTGCGCCCGTCGTCGGGGTCGTCTTCTCGTCGCACGAGCTCACGGCTGACGAGACGGTCGATGCGATTGGTCATCGTGCCGCTGGAGACCAGCGTCTGCTGCAGGAGTTGCTTCGGGGTCAGCTGGAACGGTTCGCCCGCACGCCGCAGGGCGGACAGGACGTCCCACTCCCAGGGCTCCAGATCGCTGCGACGGAACGCTTCGCGCCGGGCGCGGTCGAGGTGGCGGGAGAGCCGGTCCACGCGGGAGAGTACTTCGAGTGGCGAGAAGTCGAGGTCGGGGCGCTGATGGCACCACGCATCGACGATGCGATCGACTTCGTCCGTCTCCTGTGTCACCTCTTCATTATCGCGGGACACGCTCATCAGCGCGGGACACGTCCACGCCGCATGCACTGCTCCGGGCTCATGGGATGCGCGGTCGTCTGGCAGACTTGACGACGGTCGCTGCCGCACGGTCGCGGTCGTTCCGCCGTGGTGTAATGGCAGCACGACAGCCTTTGGAGCTGTTAGGTCTAGGTTCGAATCCTGGCGGCGGAGCATGTCTGAGAACTTCGATCGCCCGCTCGCCGTCATCATCCTGGCCGCGGGTCAGGGCACGCGCATGAAATCCAGCCTGCCCAAAGTGCTCCATCGCATCGGGGGGCGCTCCCTGATCGCACACGTGCTGGAGACCGCGGGGGCGCTCGATCCCACCGATGTGGTCGTGGTGGTGCGTCACGAGCGGGATCTTGTCGCCGGTGCCGTTCTGGACATCGCGCCCGGGGTGCGCGTGATCGATCAGGATGAGATCGCGGGCACGGGACGCGCCGTGCAGGTCGCGCTGGCCGAACTCGGGGATTTCACCGGCGACGTGCTGGTGCTCAGTGGCGATGTGCCCCTCCTGGAAGCGTCGGCTCTCGCCCACCTCGTCTCGACGCATCGCTCCGCCGCCGCCGCCGTCACGGTGATGAGCGCGGTGATGGATGATGCGACCGGCTACGGCCGCGTCATCCGCGATGCCGACGGCGGCGTCCGCCGCATCGTCGAGCAGAAGGACGCCACTGCCGACGAGGCCGCTGTCACCGAGATCAATGCCGGGGTATACGTCTTCCGGGCCGACTCCCTGCGCACTCACATCGGATTCGTCGGTGTGGACAACGCGCAGGGCGAGATGTACCTCACCGACATGATCGGGCTGCTGAGCGGGGCGGGAGAGACCGTGGCCGCCAGCATCGCCTCCGACGCGGCGACCACCCTGGGCGTGAACGACCGGGTTCAGCTCGCAGAGGCTGCCCGCATCCTGAACGCGAGGATCGTGCGCAGGTGGCAGTTCGAGGGGGCGACGATCCTCGATCCTGCCACCACCTGGATCGACGTCACAGCGACGCTCGCTCCCGATGTCACCGTGCTCCCCGGGTCGTACATCCTGAGGTCTACCTCGGTCGCCGCCGGCGCCGTGATCGGCCCCGACACGAGTCTCGTGGACTGCGAGATCGGCGAGAACGCCATCGTGACCCGCACCGACGCGACGCTCGCGGTGATCGGCGCCGACGCGACCGTCGGGCCGTTCGCCTACCTCCGCCCGAACACCGTGCTCGGAGCCAAGGGCAAGATCGGCACGTTCGTCGAGACGAAGAACTCCACGATCGGCGAGGGCAGCAAAGTCCCGCACCTGTCGTACATCGGCGATACCGCGATCGGTCGTGGTGTCAACCTCGGAGCCGGCGCAATCACCGCGAATTACGACGACATCGCGAAGCACCGCACCGAGATCGGCGACCAGGTGCACACCGGCTCGCACAACGTGTTCGTGGCGCCGGTTAGGATCGGAGCGGGCGCGAAGACCGGAGCGGGTGCGGTGATCCGCAAAGACGTACCGGCTGGAGCGCTCGCTCTCTCCGTAGCCCCTCAGCGCAACATCGAGGGATGGGTCGAGAAAAACCGTGAAGGCACCGCGGCCGCAGCCGCGGCGCGTGCGCAGGGCGACGAGAAGACAGGTCATGGCACGAAAGATCAAGAAGACGGACGCTGATCACGATCGCGGCATCGCCCCCGGGCTGGTCGCGAAGACGAAGAAGCGGCTCGTCGTCGTCGCGGGGAGTTCGCACCCCGAACTCGCGGCGCAGGTCGCCGAAGCACTCGGTAGTGAACTCGCCCCCACCGAGCACCGCACGTTCGCCTCGGGCGAGCTCTACACGCGCTTCGAAGTGAGCATCCGAGGCTGCGACGTGTTCGTCGTGCAGTCGTTCGGTCGCGGAGTCAACGAGTGGATCATGGAGCTGCTGATCATGGTCGACGCGCTCAAGCGCGCCTCCGCGAAGCGCATCACCGTGGTCGCGCCGTACTACCCGTACTCCCGTCAGGACAAGAAGGGTCGCGGCCGTGAGCCGATCAGTGCGCGTCTCGTGAGCGACCTGATCAAAACCGCCGGCGCCGATCGCATCATGAGCGTCGATCTGCATGCCGCACAGATCCAGGGCTTCTTCGATGGCCCCGTCGATCACCTGTTCGCCCAGCCCGTGCTGCTCGACTATTTCCAGAACTCCCTGAGCCCCGCCGACCGCGAGAAGCTGACCGTGGTCTCGCCCGACATGGGCCGCGTACGCGTCGCCGACAACTGGTCGGACAAGCTCGGGGCGCCGCTCGCGATCATCCACAAGCGGCGTGACCCCAAGGTCGCGAACAAGGTCACGGTGCACGAGATCGTCGGTCAGGTCGCCGGGCGCGTCTGCTTGCTGGTCGACGACATGATCGACACCGGCGGCACGATCGTCAAGGCCGCTCAGGCACTCAAAGCCAGCGGCGCGGAGCGCGTCATCGTCGCCGCCACGCACGCCGTGTTCAGCGACCCGGCCTCGACCGTGCTGCAGGATGCCTCGATCGATGAGGTCGTCGTGACCGACACGATCCCGCTGCCGGACGAGTGCCGCTTCGAAGGCCTCACGATCCTCCCGATCGCTCCGCTGCTGGCGCGCGCCATCCGTGAAGTGTTCGAGGACGGGTCAGTGACCAGCATGTTCGACGGCGCGGCCTGAGCACCACACACCCGAAGGGCGAGCCGATGTCCGAGCAACCGACCGAGGCTCTCCCCATGGAGCGCCGACCCTTCGCGCTCAGCGTGGACGAGGTCGTCGCCGAGCTCGAGAGTGCGGCTGCCGGACTCACCTCCACCGAGGCATCCGCGCGTCTCGAGTCGGTGGGGCCCAACGTGCTGCCCGAGCCGAAGCGCACGCCCGCGTTCGTGCGATTCTTGTCGCACTTCAACGACACGCTGATCTACATCCTGCTCGGCGCAGCGGCGATCAAAGCGATCATGGCCGACTGGCTCGATTTCTGGGTGATCGTCTCGGTCGCTGTCATCAACGCGGTCATCGGCTATTTCCAGGAGGGACGCGCCGAGAAGGCCCTGGCCGGCATCCGCGGGATGCTGTCGGCAGAGGCGACCGCGCGACGAGACGGAGCATGGAGCACCGTCGATGCCGCCGAGCTCGTGCCCGGCGACGTCATCCGCCTCATGCCCGGCGACAAGGTGCCCGCCGACGTGCGGCTGCTCGAGGCGTTCCAGCTGCGCATCGACGAATCGGCGCTCACGGGGGAGTCCGTGCCTTCGTCGAAGGACACCGCACCCGTCGCGGCGGACGCCGGAATCGGCGACCGCACGTCGATGGCGTTCTCCGGCACGATCGTCGCCGCCGGCCAGGGGCGTGGAATCGTCACCGGCACGGGATCTGCCACCGAAATCGGCGCGATCCAGAGCCTGGTGGGCGAGGCCGGCATGCTCGACACCCCGCTCACGAAGCAGCTCGACTCGTTCGGGCGCGTGCTGACCCTCGTGATCCTGGGCATGGCCGTCGTCATGCTCGCGATCGGCCGGTTCCTGCATGGGATGCCGTTCGCCGACCTCATCTCGGCCACGATCGGTTTCGCGGTCGCCGCGATCCCCGAAGGGTTGCCGGCACTGGTGACGATCACGCTCGCGATCGGCGTGCAGCAGATGGCCAAGCGGCACGCGATCACGCGCAAACTGCCCGCCGTGGAGGCCCTCGGCTCGGTCACGACCGTGTGCTCGGACAAGACCGGCACCTTGACCAAGAACGAGATGACGGTGCGTCGCATCCTCACGCCGGTCGCGGGGTACGAGGTGACCGGCCTCGGCTACAACCCCGCAGGCACGATCGACGCGGCCGCAGGATCGTCCAACGGGCGCGACCTGGCGGCGATCCTGGCGGTTGCCGACCTCTGCAACGACGCGCACATCGTGCCGGACGGTGAACGCTGGGCGCTGGTCGGCGAGCCCACCGAAGGTGCGCTGAAAGTCGTCGCGATGAAGGGTGGCTCCAGCACACGGGGCACCGCGCGGATCGCGGTGCTGCCGTTCGACTCGGCGAACAAGTTCATGGCGACGCTGAACGAAGCACCCGACGGTTCGCGCGCGATCCTGGTGAAGGGCGCGCCCGACCGCCTCCTCGAGCGCTCGACCTCGCAGCGCGGCGGCGGCGGTACCGTTGCCCTCGACATCCCGTTCTGGGAAGCGGCGATAGACGAATTGGGCGGCCAGGGCCTTCGCGTCCTGGCGGCGGCTCGCCGCTCGGCGATCGGCGGCAACGACGACGTCGGCATGGATGACTTGCACCACCTGGAGTTCCTCGGGCTGTGGGGCATCGTCGACCCGCCGCGTCCCGAAGCCATCGAGGCGATCGCGGACTGCCACGCTGCCGGTATCAGCGTCAAGATGATCACCGGCGACCACGCAGGCACCGCGGTCGCGATCAGTCGTGAGATGGGGCTCGCATCCGGCGATGAGATCCGCGTCCTCACTGGTGCACAGCTCGAGGCGCTCACACAGGAGCAGCTGAAAGCCACCGTGCAGGACGTCGACGTCTACGCCCGCACGAGTCCCGAGCACAAGATCCGCATCGTCCGTGCGCTGCAGTCACACGGCGAGGTGGTCGCGATGACCGGGGACGGTGTCAACGACGCGCCGGCGCTGACGCGCGCGAACGTCGGCATCGCCATGGGGATCAAGGGCACCGAGGCGACGAAGGAAGCCGCGGAGATCGTCCTCGCTGACGACAACTTCGCGACGATCCGCAGCGCCATTCGCGAGGGGCGGCGCATCTACGACAACCTTCGCAAGTCCGTCGTCTTCTTGTTGCCGACCAACGGCGCGCAGTCGCTCGTGATCCTCATCGCGATCGTGTTCGGGTTGGCTCTCCCGCTGACTCCCGTGCAGGTGCTGTGGGTGAACATGGTGACAGCCGTGACACTGTCACTCGCCCTCGCCTACGAACCCGCCGAGCGCGGAATCATGACGCGCCCACCGCGCAAGCCTGGCGGGTCGATCATCGCCGGCGGCGAGCTCGGTTTCGTGCTCGCCGTCTCGCTCCTGATCGGCGGGGCCACGATGGCCGTGTTCTTCCTCGGAGTTGCGACCGGCCTCGACCTCGACTATGCCCGCACCGAGGCTGTGACGATGCTCGCGCTGGGGCAGTTGGCATATCTGTTCAACTGCCGGTTCTTGTCGCGATCGAGCATCACGACCCACGTGCTGCGCGGCAACGCCGTCGTGTGGTGGTCGGCGCTCGCGCTGATCGCGCTGCAGCTGGTGTACACCTATGCCCCGTTCATGAACGATCTGTTCGGGTCGCGGCCGCTGGCGATATGGTCGTGGATCCTTCCGATCGTGCTATCGGTGGCGATCTTCCTGGCGGTCGAAGCACTCAAGGCGTTCCGCCGCCGCTGAGATCTCCCACAGGCGGCGCATAGTCGGCTCACAGTGGATGCCCGCGAAGATTCGATTAGCGTGAATACAATCTCAGAGCGAGGCACCGCACAAGGAGGACCACTCATGATCCGCACTGCAGTATCGCGCCCCGTCCGTGTCGGCGTCGCAATGGTCGGCGTCGCCGGCGCGCTGACGTTGGCCGGCTGCTCGGCAGGCACCACCGCCGAGTCCGCCGCGACCACAGAGACTCCGGCGAGCACGGCCGCCACCGCACCCACGACGGGAGCGACTTCGTCCGCGGCGGACGCATCGTCGACCACCTACGCAAACGGCACGTACACCGCGTCCGGCTCGTACCAGACCCCCGAGTCAGTCGAGCAGGTGTCGGTCACGGTCACGCTGGCCGATGACGTCGTCACGGCCGTCGAGGTGAACGGAACGCCGACCACATCGGAGTCCAAGCAGTATCAGTCGCGATTCATCGGGGGCATCTCATCTGAAGTCGTCGGCAAGGACATCGACCAGATCTCGGTCAGCCGTGTCGCCGGTTCGTCGCTCACCAGCGGCGGTTTCAACCAAGCGATCGAAGAGATCAAGTCCGAAGCAAAGGC
>JAHIOK010000010.1 GCA_018895315.1 Actinomycetota bacterium
AGCTGGCCTCGGCCGGCGCTCTGCCCTTCGCCGACGCGCAGTTCGATGCGACACTCGCTCAGCTCGTGGTGCACTTCATGAGCGATCCGGTTCACGACCTCCGCGAGATGGCCCGTGTCACGCGGCCGGGGGGTGTCGTCGCCGCCTGTGTCTGGGATCACGCCGGTCGGACGAGTCCGCTCAGCATGTTCTGGGATGTGCTCAGCGCGATCGATCCCGATGCTCCCGCAGAATCGGACCTCCCGGGAACGAGAGAAGGGCAGCTCCGCGGATATCTGGAAGACGCAGGACTCGTCGACATCGCCCAGACGGTGCTGACGGTGCGCGTGGTGCACCCGAGTTTCGACGAGTGGTGGGAGCCATACACGCGGGGGGTGGGTCCCGCGGGAGCGTACGTCGCCGCACTCGCGCCCGCGCAGCGCGTGTCGCTGGAAACCGCGATGCGCGCCGCCATCCCGGAGGCGCCGTTCGTCGTGAACGGCGCCGCGTGGACCGCGCGCGGAACCGTGGCCGCCCGCGACTGAGAGCGGCGTCCGTCAGTCCCGGATGCGGGCGCCGACTCGCTCCGCCGCGACGGCGACCCCGGCGAGTTTCGCATCGGTCGCCTCTGCGGCGGTGAGGGTGCGGTCATCGGCGCGGAAGCGCAGCGCGAACGTCAGGCTCTTCGAGCCTTCGGGCACGCCCTGCCCGCGGTAGTCGTCGACGAGGTGCATCGATTCGAGCAGCGCCCCAGCGCCTGCCTCGATCGCCGCACGGACGGCGGCTGCGGGAACATCCGCGGCGACGACGAGCGACACGTCCTGCGTCGCCGCCGGGTAGCCCGACAACGACCCCGCGACGACGCGGTCACCGGCCAGCGAAAGGAGGCGGTCGAGGTCGAGCTCGGCGACCACCACGCGTCCGGGCAGATCGGCGGCCTCGGCGACGGCGGGCAGGAGCTCGCCGATGTACCCGACCTCTGTGCCGGCGACGCTGAGCTCACCGGCACGTCCGGGGTGAAGCGCCGCTCGCTGCGTCTGGGTGACATCGATCGCGACGCCCGCGGCCGAGGCGATCGTGCGGACGGCGTCGAGCACTGTCGACAGATCGGCGGCAACGGCGGGCTGACCAGGCTGCTTCATCACGACGTTGCCGGTGGCGAGCACCGCGACGTGGCGGGGCTGCGGCGGAATGGCCGCGTCCAACTGAGCGAGGGTCGCGGCATCCGGTCTGACGGCCGCCGGCGGCACGGAATCGGTGCCGTAGGTGACGCCTTGTTCGGGGCGGAAGACGGACCCGGTCTCGAACAAGGCGAGGTCGGTGAGGCCGCGCGAGACGTTGCGGTGAGCGATCTGCAGAAGGCCGGGCACGAGCGAGCGGCGCAGGAACGGAGCCTGTCCGTCGAGTGGATTGGCCAGCTTGATCGAGGGCAGGTGCTCGCCCGATGCCGAACCGTGCCGATCGTTGCTCTCATCGGTGGTGAAACCGAACGACGGGGTCTCGACATAGCCCGCAGCCGCGAGCGCGTTCGCGACGCGGCGACGCCCCTGCTGCGCGGGGGTGAAGCCGCGGCCGGACGGCGGAGTGGGAAGCACGGAGGGGATCCGGTCGTACCCCGTGATGCGGGCGACCTCCTCGGCGAGCGTCCACTTGTCGGTGAGGTCGGGACGCCAGGACGGAGGGATGACCGTCCACGCCTCACCGTCCGCGACGATGTCGCAGCCGACGGTCTGCAGCGCACCGGTGATCTCGGCTTCCGTGTACGGCACGCCGATGAGGCCGGCGACGAACGGCTTCGGCAGCATGATGCCCTCGACGAAGACCTCGGCGAACAGGGCACCGCCTGTTTCCGCGTCCAGCGTGCCGCCGGCGAATTCGACCATGAGGTCGGCGACGCGACGCGCCGCGACGAAGGGGATGAGCGGATCCACACCGCGCTCGAAACGTTTGGATGCCTCGCTCGGCAGCTTGTGCCGGCGCGCGGTGCGGGCGATCGTGATCGGGTCGAAGACAGCGGCTTCGATCAGCACGTTGCGCGTGGCATCCGTCATCTCGGTCGTGCCCCCGCCCATGACACCGGCGAGTCCGATCGGTCCGGATTCGTCGGTGATGAGGAGGTCTTCGACGTGGAGCGCGCGCTCCTTGCCGTCGAGGGTCGTGAGCTTCTCCCCCGGCGCGGCGCGGCGCACGGTGATCCCGCCGCTGAGCGCGTCGAGGTCGTAGCCGTGGATCGGGTTGCCGAGCTCCAGCATCACGTAGTTCGTGATGTCGATGAGGATGCCGAGCGAACGGATGCCGGCAAGAGTGAGGCGCGCGATCATCCAGGGCGGGGTCGGCTTCGTCGGGTCGAGATCACGGACGATCCGGACGACGAACTCGCTCACACCGAGGCGGCCGCGGATCGGAGCGTCGTCGCGCACGGAGATCTCGAAACCGCTCGTAGGCTGCGCAAGTTCTTCGAACGCGCGATCGCCCGGGTCACGGAAGGCCGCGCCCGTGGCGTGGGCGTACTCACGGGCGACCCCGCGCATCGAGAGCGCATACCCGCGGTCGGGCGTGACGTTGATCTCGACGGCGACATCGTCGAGCCCGAGCAGGGCGATCGCGTCGGCTCCGACCTCGGGGTCGAGGCCGAGTTCGACCAGGCGCAGGATGCCGGAGTGCTCATCGCCGAGACCGAGCTCTTTCGCGGACGCGATCATGCCGTCGGACACGTGCCCATAGGTCTTGCGCGCGGCGATCGGGAAGGGGCCGGGCAAAACGGCGCCCGGAAGGGTCACGACGACCTTGTCGCCGGGGAAGAAGTTGCCCGCGCCGCAGACGATGCCGCGGACACCTCCATTCGCCTCGCCGACGTCGACCTGGCACCACCGGATGGTCTTGCCGTTGGACTGCGGCTCGGCCTCGAACTCCTGCACGAGCCCCACGACGATCGGCCCGGTCAGGCCGAAGCCGTGGACGTCTTCTTCTTCGAATCCGACGGACACGAGGGATGCGAGCACCGCGTGCGGGTCGGCATCCGTGGGGACGTCGACGTACTCACGCAACCAGGAGAGCGGGACGCGCATCAGACCACCATTCCGAACTGCTCGCTGAAACGCACATCGCCCTCGGCCATGTCGCGCATGTCTTTGACGTCGGAACGGAACATGAGCGTGCGCTCGATGCCCATGCCGAACGCGAAGCCCGAATACTCCTCGGGGTCGATCCCGGCAGCACGCAGGACATTGGCGTTGACCATGCCGCAGCCGCCCCATTCGATCCACCGAGCCCCGCCCTTGAAGGTGGGGTGCCAGAGATCGAGCTCGGCGGAGGGCTCGGTGAACGGGAAGTAGTTGGCCCGCAGGCGGGTCTTCGCCTCGGCGCCGAACAAAGCCCGGGCGACGTGATCGAGGGTGCCGCGGAGGTTCGCCATCGTGATGCCCTTGTCGATGACGAGGCCCTCGAACTGACTGAACACCGGCAGGTGCGTCGCATCGAACTCATCGGTGCGGTACACGCGACCCGGCGAGACGACGTAGATCGGCAGTTCGCGGGTGAGCATCGACCGCATCTGCACCGGGCTGGTCTGCGTGCGCAGCAGCAGGTGGCGCGCCACCGGATCGACGTAGAACGTGTCCTGCATCTGGCGGGCCGGGTGGTCGGCATCCAGGTTCAGCGCGTCGAAGTTGTACCACTCGTGCTCGAGTTCGGGTCCTTCGGCGACTTCCCACCCCATCGCGACGAAGATGTCGCCGATCTGGTCCTGCAGAAGCGTGAGCGGATGCCGCGCCCCCGTGCGGGCGCGGGTGGCGAGCGCGGTGATGTCGATGCGCTCGGATTCGAGGCGCGCCGTGTTCTCGGCCTCGGCGAGGACCGTCTCCCGCGCCGTCAGTGCCTGGTTGACACGACCGCGGGCCTGACCGATCAGCTTGCCGAACTCGGCTTTGCGCTCGGGCGGCACATCGCGCAGGCGGGCGTTGAACGCCGCGAGCGGCGAGCCCTCAGCGGAGTGCGCCGCCCGGGCGGCTTTCAGGGCGGCGGTATCGGATGCCCCGGCGATCGCCGCAAGGGCGGCCTGCGCGGCATCATCCACGGCCTGGGGCGTGATCTCGGGAGCGTCGGACACGAGAGTCGAGTCTACCGACGCCGGAGCCGCGCCGACGGCGATCTATCACGGGCTCGACCCCTGCCGGTCTCCCCACCCGCCTACTGGGCGGCGATCAATGCGGTATTCGTGCCGCTCTTCTGCCGGGGGTCGTCCGGCCGATCGGGGTCGCCGGTGTCACCGGTCGTTCCCGGCGTGCGACGCAGCCGCGCCTCCGCACGCTGAGCGACCAGCGAGAGAAGGAGACACAGGGCGATGTAGATCGCGCCTGCGACCAGGCCTGCTTGAATGAGCGGCGAGTCGAGGGTCGATGTCGACCCCAGGTCCTTGGCCCATTTGAGCAGTTCGGGGTACGTGATGATGAATCCGAGGGCGGTGTCTTTCAGCGTCACGACGAGCTGCGAGATGATGACGGGCAGCATCGCGCGGATCGCCTGCGGCAGCAGCACGAGGCGCATGACCCCGGCCTTGCGAAGCCCCACGGCGTAGCCGGCTTCTTTCTGCCCGCGGGGCAGCGACTCGACACCGGCACGGATGACCTCGGCGAGCACCGAGCCGTTGTAGACGATCAGAGCGATCACGACGGCGAAGTACGGCGGCATCCGGAGTCCGAGCACCGGGAGTCCGTAATACAGCAGCATCATCAGGATCAGCACCGGCACCGCACGCATGACCTCGATGACAGCGGTCACCGGGATGCGCACCCACGCGTGATCCGAGAGTCGGCCGATCGCGAGGGCGAAGCCCAGAACGAGTGCACCGACCGCTGCAGCGGCGAACGCGCTGAGAGTGTTGATGATCGCAGTACCCAGCGTCATCCAGATGCGCGTGTATGTGAATGCCTGCCATTTCTGTGCCGTGAACTGACCGGTCACGGCGAAGCGCCAGACGACGAAGCCGAGGAGGGCCAGCACCACCACAATCGTGACGACACCGAGGATGCGGTTGCGGAGGATGGCCCGGGGGCCGGGGACGTCATAGAGCACGGAAGTCATCGCGCGACCCTCCACTTGTTCTCGATCGCTCGCTGGGCCCAGGCGAGAAGGAGCACCAGAACCACGAAGATGACCATGACCCAGACGTCGGCGACGTTGTTGTCCGTCGCGAAGACCCCGACGGCGGATATCGTGATGATCAGCGGCATCAGGATCTTGTATGGGACTTTCAGCATCCGGAC
>JAHIOK010000148.1 GCA_018895315.1 Actinomycetota bacterium
GACCGATCGGCTCGGCAGGTTCAAGACGGAGTTCGAAGACCTCGGCGAGAAGACGAACGGGGTCGAGGATGCTGTGGGAAGCCCCGCTGGAGATTCCCGGCTGCGCGATCGCGTCGGTGAATTCGAGTCGGGATGGAACGGCAACCGCGAAGTCGTTCAAGACTCGCTCGAGAACGTCTACACCCATCTCAAGGATTTCGTCGATCAGATCGAGGCGCTCGACGTCGAGCTGGCTGGCGGGGGCGAGAAATGAGCTACGGCTACGGGGGCGGGCTGGTCTCGCCTGTTCAGCATTTCCGGCTGACCACGATCGAGGGCAACGCCGACGACATCGAGGCTGCCGGGCGTCAATACACGCGCGTCGGAAACCAGATGGAGTGGACCGCCGCGGAACTCGACTCACTGTCGGCGGAGTCGAAGTTCACGGCGGAGGGTCTCGACGCCATCCGAGAATCCGCGGGGGAGCTCGCAGGAGACCTGCATAAAGTGGCCAAGCGCTACACCGGTACCGGTCCCGTCCTCGTCACATATGCCGACGCTCTGCGCACCGCCCAGGTGCGAACGGTCGATCCCCTGGTCGAGCCGATTCAGCAGGCACACGACGCACACGAGGCGGCACAGGAGGAGCTGGAAGCGGCGCAGCGCACCTCGAACGATTTGGATCGCACCTGGATCTGGGAGACCGAGCCGACCGACGCCGAGCGGCGGGCCGCAGCATCCCAGCTCACCGAGGCGCAGCAGGCCGCGAACTCTGCGGGCGGCAGCCTGGAAGAGCTCTGGGTATCGTTCGAGGCGGGCTACGACAACTGGGAGAGCGCGTACGAGACGGCGGTCACCGCGATCGAAGACGCCTACGAAGCGTCCGGAATCAGTGACACGTGGTGGGAAGACGCCCTCGACACCATCGCGCAGGTCGCGACCGTGGTCGGGACGATTCTCGTCATCCTCGCGATTGTCATCACGGGCCCGATCTCGGGAATCCTCCTGGCCATCGCCGCGGTGCTCAGCGCCATCGCGCTGATCGCGCACATCATCATGATGGCGAACGGATCCAAACGCGTGAGCATGACGGATATCGTCTTCGATGCGATCGGGGTCGTGCCGTTCCTCGGTGCCTTCGGCAAGTCGTTCGCCAGCACCCGGGCCATCCTGCCCTCCTTGCGCAGCGCCGCGGGCCTCGGCGGGGCGACGCGGACGACTATCGCGGCGGGCCGCAACGCGATCGCGTACGACCTGCGTTCCATCGCCGGGGCAGGGGGGAGCTTCGGGGGACGCAGCGCGCGCGTGGCGCGTGCCGGCGGAATCGCCGATGAGTTCCTTGAGGGTGTCGGTCAGAGCTGGGGACGCAACGCCTGGAATGCCGTTCGAAACGGCGGCACGGCGTTGGACGGACAGGCGTTGACCATGTCCGAGCGGATGGCCAGCGCGTGGCCTGGCGGGCGCACGGGTTCAGCGACGACCAATTGGTTGCGCAGCGTCGAGGGCGTTGGCCCGATCACGCAGGGATTCAACGTCTGGAATCTCGGGTACGGCGCGTACCAGAGCGCGGAAGCGGTCGGCGCCCCGCTCCCCTCGATGCCGGACTTCGTCCCGAACCCGTTCGGGGGGCGCTGACATGTCGGCCCGCATCACCATCCCCTACGATCCCCATCGGTGGATCCCGGTTCCCCTGGACTACATCGACTCGCCATGGGCTGATGCGGGGGAATGGGCCACCTGGCTCGCCGATGAGGCTCTCCACGGCCGCGAGAACGCCGAGGAGCTCTACTCGGCAGTGCGCGGTGAGGCTCTCGCGACCGCGCTCTTCCCGGCGGCGCACGTCTCCTTTCGCTTCTGGCACTACCCCGACGACGGTCAGCCCTCGGGGTTCGTCGATGCCTACGTGCAGGCGCGCCGCGACGACGGGACGTCGGCCGCCGAGCTCCTTCCCGAATTGGGTTTCACGGCGGTCCAACCCGTTGTCGAGGATGCACGGGCTGCGCACCTGCGTGCCGCGGTCCGTCGACTGACGCTCGGCGTCGCGCTCCCATCCGTTGATGCCGAGCCCGCTCTCCATCCACGCGCCGAGTGGCTCGGCTACACCGATCACTGGGTGTGCTACCTGGTCTCCACCGACCACGACGTGGCGCAGCTGAACAGTCGTCTCTCCGACATCGACGCGCTGTTCGACTCCATCGATCTCGCCGCGATGTCAGCGTCGTGACCGCCGGCAGCGAGAGGGTCCGCTTCCGGATCGAGTCGTTCGTCGCCGATGCGGACTACCGCAGCGCTGACGAAGCGGTCGCGGATGCGATGAACATCGCGCTCCTCTCCGCCGATCCGGCGGCGGCGAAGGCGCGGGAGGTCGCGCGAGCTGCCGCCGTCCGTGAAGCCAATGCTGATCGAGGCGCATCGACCGGGACCACGCGCCAGGCAGGTCTGCGTCACCGCGTGATGTCCATCGCCGCGATGGTCCTCGGGGCAATCGCGGTGGGCGTCATTGCACTGTCGCCACGTTCTGGGTCCGCAGCGTTCACGCTGCAGCAGGGCGCATTCGTCGCCGGATTGATCGCGGTGGCCTCGGTCGCCATCATGATCTGGCTCGAACCTCTCCGACGCTCGGGGGAGCTGTGGGGTTCGAATCTGCCGGCGCGGGTCTATTTCTTCTTCGCGGTGCTCTGGATCGGCTTCGCCGGATCGGTCGTCGCCTTTCGATGGAATGAAGTCGACCGGTATCAGCCCTGGCCCGTGATCATCGGCCTGGTGCTCTTCGTCTTGGCGGGGATCGCCGCTCTCGTGCTGTGGTGGCAGGGGCGCCGTCTCGATCGCTCGGGAGCGCGGTCCGGGCGCGCACGGGCGCTGCGAGGACTCGTCGACGACGCCGACGCGCCAGCCGTCTTCGATGCACTGGACCGCTGGTGGGCCGTCGAGGGCCCGCGTGCGAGATCGTCCGACGAGAAGCAACTGTTCGCCACCCACCGCGAAGTGCTCGCCTACCTCGCACGAACGGGTCTGATCGACCCCTCGCAGGAGCGCAAGGCGGCGCAGCGGAAGTCGGTCGTGGAATGGAAGGAACGCCGACCATGACGTCGTTGCGAGAAGAACTGGGTGCGCGACCGAACGCCGCGACGCCCTATACGATCCTCTGCCCTCCCGGTTGGCGTCGGGTGGCGCCGAGCGACGTCGCCGATGGAGCGGCAGCGCAATCCGCCCTCGCCGCGATGAAGAGTGCGGGGCGGGCCGACCTGGTGCTTCAGGTTCGGGGGATGCTCTCGCGATACCGTGCGGCCGTCCGCGAATCGAACGCCTTCGACGCATATCTCGCACCTCTGATCGACGGCGTCCCGATACCTGCGTCAATGATCGTGGCGCCCTTGGTCCTCCCGCCGGGTGTCTCGTGGGAGCAGGCCCTCGCGCGTCTGAGTCGCGGCGCCGACGTCGCGCCGCTTGAC
>JAHIOK010000149.1 GCA_018895315.1 Actinomycetota bacterium
AAGAAGGTTGCCGACGCCGACAAGTACAAGCAGCAGACGGATGCCGAGGCCCAGGCTTACCAGCAGCAGACTGCGGCAGACGCCGAGGCTTACAAGCGTCAGAAGAATGCCGAGGCCGAGCGCAAGGTCGCTCAGGAGCGCGCGGATGCGGAGGCGTACGCCGTCAACGCGCAGGCGAAGGCGCGCGAGGCGTCCGCGTCCGCCGAGGCCGCGGCTGTGCGCGTGCAGGCGGAGGCCGAAGCGCTGGCTGTGCGCCTCCAGGCCGAAGCGGAGGCTGAGTCCATTCGCCTGCGAGGTAACGCGACCGCGGAGGCGATCGCCGCGGAGGCCGCCGCGCTGCGCGACAACCAGGACGCCATCCTCGCCAAGGAGATCATCGGACAGCTGCCTCAGCTGATGGCCGAGTTCGCGAAGGGTTACGAGAAGGTTGGGAACATCACCCTCATCGGCGGTGACAGCGCGGCCACGCACCTCGCACGGGAGCAGTCCGCGAGCCTCAGTGCGACGTTCGAGAGCGTCAAGGCCGCGACCGGTCTCGACCTGAGCGCGGTCATCCAGGGTCAGGCACTGGGCCGCGGTATCGCCGACGGTGCGCACGTCGCCGTTGGTCCGGATGCCGACCTCGCGGCTGGCGCCTGACGTCAGGGCAAGCCACCGGAGCGGCGATCGCTCGTGAATGCAGAGGTGGGCCGGCTCTTTGGAGCCGGCCCACCTTACGTGTGCGTCAGAGCACCCCTGAGAGGAAGGCCTTCGTGCGCTCGTGCTGCGGGTTTGCGAGCACCTCGCGCGGGTCGCCCGTTTCGACGACCAATCCGCCATCCATGAAGACGAGCGAATCGGCGACTTCGCGCGCGAATCCCATTTCGTGCGTGACCACGATCATTCCGCTCTGCGCGATCGCTGTCGTGTTTCGCCGACCGGCCCTCGATCTGCGAGCGGCGGCCCTGCCGGTCGAAATGGTGTGAGATCCGCGGCGCTGCGACCTCCGTTCGCGGCCCAGGCATTCTCTATGGAAACCTCGCGGCCGAGGATGCGGCAGGCCGCACGGTGTCCGGAACACATCGCCGCAGTGACGGTGGCGGGATCATCTGTCCACGTCGCCTCGCCGGCGAGGTGCAGGACTCCGCCGATCGGGGTCGCGAGGTCATCGTGATCGGCGGTCGTCGACCCGAGCGTCATGTACGCGTACGATCCGCGGGCGAACGGATCACCCTGCCAGTCCGTGATGCGCACGCTGATCGGTGCGACGACGCGGTCGCCATACAGGCGTCGTAGCTGTGCGAGCACCGACTCGACCACACGCTCCCGACTCCACCCTCGGATCACCTCGCCGGCTTCGGCCGCGGCGAACGTCAGCAGTGTGGGCTCGCCGTGCAGGGAGGTGAGGTCGTACCAGGAGTGCCACCACCGGCCCTCCGGTCCTTGCTGTCGGATCGCGTACACATCGTCGTCCCAGAACTTGACCGCGAATCGCAGGATGACCTTCTCGAAGGCGTTCATCGGGACCCGGCTCAGCGCGTCGGCGACGATGCTCGGAAGCGGAGGATCGATGGCGAAGTCGTCTGAGCGCAGTACCCCCACCGGCACGGTCACGACGGCCGTTGCCGCGGTGAGTACACCGTGATCGGTCGTGACCGTGACTCCGTCGGGCGCCCAGTGCACGTGAGACGCAACGTGTGCGAGTCGTATATCGAGTCCGCCGGCGAGATGCTGGGCCAGCAGGTCGTAGCCGTCGGGGAACACCACTTCATCGCCGTCGATGGAATCGTCGTCCAGTCCGTGGGCGGCCAGCGCCTCGATCCGCGCGCCGTACTGCTCTTCGGACCGGTGCTCGAGGTATTCGCGTACGCGTTGGAATCGCTCGGCGTCCCAGTGCTGACGAGCCAGCGCTTCATCGGTCACGTCGCGGTACGACGCATCCGGAGCGGACAGCTCGACGACCTGGGCCAGCGTCGCGTCGACGGTGTGGATGTCGTCGATGAAGGCACCAGCTGCGGCATCCGCGAGTCGGCTGCCGTCCGGTCCGTAGTAGGCGATCGGGCGACTATCGGGCTGATACCCGCCGACGGTGAACTCCACCGTGCGCATGCCGAGAGCCCCGGCGGCGGCGGCGACGGGGGAGTCGGTGATGCCGTGGATCCACGACGCGCCCAGGTCTGTAACCCATCCGTCGGATCGGTCGGTCCAGACGCGGCCGCCGACGCGGTCACGAGCCTCGAGCACGACCACGCGGCGACCGGCGTTCGTGAGTAGCCGGGCTGCGATCAGACCGGAGACTCCCGCACCGATAACGAGCGTGTCCAGCTGCTCCATCGCATTTCCTCCGTCACTCGCGCGGCGACGCGCACGAACCGACGCTACCGATCGCACCGTGTCGACGCGAGGTGTGGCGCACGGTGGCGATGTAGACGACCGGTCTATTTGAGGCTACGCTGGAGTCATGTCCCTCACCGCGAAAGCAGAACTCACCCGCGAGGCCATTCTCGCGACAGGGGAGGGGCTCATCCGCACAAAGGGCTTCGTCGGCGTGGGGCTGCAAGAGATCCTCTCCACCTGCGGGGTGCCGAAGGGCTCGTTCTACCACTACTTCGCATCCAAAGAGGGTTTCGGCGTCGCCGTGCTCGACCGCTATGTCGAGACCTATCTTCAGGCGGTGGGGGGCTTGGTCGATCGGCCTGCGACGGGGCGAGATCGCATCCGTCTCCTCGCCCGCGCGTGGGCCGGCAGGCACGGTGAAGCATCCGCCGATCATTGTCTGGTCGTCAAGCTCTCCGCGGAGGTGTCGAGCTTTTCCGAGCCGATGCGCCTGACCCTTGCAGACGGTGTCGCGCGTTTCATCACACTGCTCGCAGGGGTCGTCACCGAGGGCTACGCCGACGGCTCGATCGCAGAGAGTCGGCCTGCCCGTGAACTCGCAGAGTCGTTGTACGAACTATGGCTCGGCGCTGCTCTGGTGGACCGACTCACTCGAGACGGGTCGCCGTTCGACAGCGCTCTGCGCACCACCGACGCGCTGCTCGATTGAGCACCGCATACCCGCATCTCTGGTCGCATATCCCGCGGCCGAACACGAAAAGGAGCATCACCATGCGCGCACTCATCCACTCCACTTTCGGCGAGGCCAGCGAAGTACTCGAGGTCGCTGAGCGACCGATGCCCGAGCCCGGCGCGGGGGAGGTCCGCGTGCGCACGGTGCTTGCGGCGATCCACAACCACGACCTCTGGACGATCCGCGGCACCTATGGCTTCAAGCCCGAGCTGCCCGCAGCCAGTGGCACCGAGGCGGTCGGCGTCGTCGATGCGCTGGGCGCGGGCGTCGATAGCCTGCAGATCGGCCAGCGTGTCGTGACCGGCGGCACATTCGGTGTGTGGAGCGAGTACTTCGTCACGAAGGCGGCGGGCCTCATTCCGGTCCCCGATGTGATCAGTGATGAGACGGCCGCCCAGTTGGTCGCCATGCCGTTCAGCGCTCTCAGCCTGCTCGACTTCCTCGAAGTCGAATCGGGAGACTGGATCGTGCAGAACACGGCCAACGGCGCCGTGGGAAAGCTGGTTGCCCAGTTCGCCACCTCTCGCGGAGTTCGTGTGCTGGGCCTGGTGCGCCGTGACGCCGGTGTTGACGAGCTCGCCGCACTCGGCATCCACGATGTCGTCTCGACCGCGTCCGCGGACTGGCGCGAGCGGGCCGCCGTCATCCTCGCGGGAGACGCACCGCGCGCTGCGGTCGACTCGGTCGGTGGATCGTCGGCGGGAGATCTGCTGTCACTGCTGGGTGAAGGAGGCACGCTCGTCTCGTTCGGTGCCATGGACTCGGGCGCGCTGAAGATCTCGTCGGGTGACCTGATCTTCAAGCAGGCCACAGTCAAGGGGTTCTGGGGCAGCAAGGTCAGCCAGACGATGGATGCCGCCAAGCGAGGCGCACTGTTCGGCGAGCTGATCCAGCGCATCGGGTCGGGCGAAGTGGAATTGCCCGTCGAGGCGGTGTTCCCCTTCGAAGAGGCCAGGGCCGCTGCTGCCGCAAGCGCCAAGCCGGGGCGCGCGGGGAAGGTCCTGCTGAGCTTCTGATCCGGGGGAGAGCAACCCCCTCGGCACCGTTCGGCGTCGAGGGGGTTCTCTTGTTCTGGGGCTGCCTAGTGCTCGGAGCGGGAAACTGCAAGGTCCTTCGGACAATGAGTTGCCTGTGAAAGAGTGTCGAGTCGTCGATAGACGA
>JAHIOK010000150.1 GCA_018895315.1 Actinomycetota bacterium
GAACCCGTCGGGGTCGTCTGTCGTGACGAGGCGAGGCTCGAGTCCCCGTGCGGCGAGGGCTGCGCGTGAGGTCTCGTCCACGGGAGCGGTGCGCTGACGCGCGACGATGTCGAGGGGCATTTCTCGGTCTCCTCCGCGGCACGGTGCCGCGATCGAATTCAGTCGGGGATGATGCGGGCGCCGGCGACCGGCCCATGGACGTGCAGTGCGGCGAAGCCGGCCGCGCTCATGGTCACCTGCAGGTCGAGGGCGGACTCCTCGTCTGCGACGAGAAAGGCGAGGGTGGGCCCGGAACCAGACACCATACCGGCGAGCGCGCCCGAGCGCTCACCGAGGTCGATGAGCTCGGCGAGCTCCGGCCGAAGCCCCAGGGTCGCCGCCTGGAGGTCGTTGCGCACGGCGGCCGCCAGCATTCCGGCATCGCCCGCGCGCAGGGCGTGGAGGACGGCAGGCGCGACGGTGGGCTGGCGTCGTGCAGGAGCGATGTCGACGGTGTCCTGGGCGCGCTGACGATCGAGTTCATCGAAGACGTCGGGGGTCGACATCCCGTCGGTGCTGGTGACCAGCACCCAGTCGAACCGACCTCGGGCCAATGCGGGGCTCAATTGGTCTCCGCGTCCCGTGCCGACGGCGGTTCCGCCGAGCACCGCGAACGGCACGTCAGCGCCCAGCCGGGCCGCGAGACGCTGCAGGTCCGCACTTGAGAGTCCCGCATCCCAGAGCACATCGCACGCCACGAGGGCTGCGGCGGCATCCGCTGACCCTCCGCCCATTCCTCCGGCTACCGGAACCGCTTTGCGGATCTCGAGGTGCACGCCGCCGTCCCAGCCGATCTCCTCAGCCAAGAGCCGGGCGGCGCGCACCGCGAGATTGCGCCCGTCGAGCGGAACGCCACTGACATCGACCGTGCCCGAGACCGCGATCGTGAAGTCATCGGACGGCGTCGCCCACAGGTCTTCGTAGACCGACACGGCTTGGTACGCGGAGGCCACGTCGTGGTAGCCGTCGCTCTGCACCTCGCCGACCTCGAAGAAGACGTTGACCTTCCCCGGGGCCCGCACGTGCACGCGGTCGCTGACGCGGGCCTGGCTCACAGCTGGGCCGACTCCGCCCAGAGGTCGACGTCGATGGCATCGGACAACGCGTCGATGCGCTCCAGCTCCTCCGCGTCGAACGCGGGACCGTCCAGCGCTGCGAGGTTCTCGTCGAGCTGGGTGGTGCGGGAGGCGCCGATGAGCGCCGACGACACCACCGGATCGCGCAGAACCCACTGGATCGCGAGTTGCGCGAGCGACTGCCCCCGCTCCTTCGCGATCACGTCGAGGCTGCGCAGCGTGGAGATCCCGTGCTCGCTCAGCCCGCGTTCGGGCAGCGACGAGCGCTTCTGAGCACGGTCCGCCGTGCCGTCGCCGAGGTACTTATCGGTGAGCAATCCCTGCGCCAGGGGGGTGAAGGCGATCGCCCCCATGCCCTCCTGGCGGAGCGTTCCGGTGAGTCCGTCTTCCACCCAGCGGTTGAGCATGGAGTACGACGGCTGATGGATGACGAGCGGCGTTCCGAGCGAACGCGCGACCGCAGCTGCCTCGGCCGTGCGCTCGGCGCTGTAGGACGAGATGCCGACATAGAGCGCCTTCCCCTGACGCACGAGGGTGTCGAGCGCGCCCACGGTCTCTTCGATCGGCGTCACCGGGTCGACCCGGTGCGAATAGAAGATATCGACGTAGTCGAGACCCATGCGCGTGAGGGACTGCTCGGCGCTCGCGAGAATGTACTTGCGTGAGCCGAGGTCGCCGTACGGACCCGGCCACATGTCGTAGCCCGCCTTCGACGAGATGATCAGCTCGTCGCGGTACGGACGGAAGTCCTCGGCGAATATGCGCCCGAAGTTCTTCTCCGCCGAGCCATACGACGGGCCGTAGTTGTTCGCGAGGTCGAAGTGTGTGATTCCGCGATCGAAGGCGTGGCGCAGCAGTGCGCGTTGATTGTCGACGGGGATGTTGTCGCCGAAGTTCCACCAGAGTCCGAGTGAGATCGGGGGGAGGTAGAGCCCTGAGGCTCCGACCTGACGGTATTCGGTGCTGCCGTAGCGCCCTTCGGCTGCGTTATACGGGCGGTGGAGTTCCTTCACGTCGGCGCGAAAGCGCGGTTCCTCAGTCATGCTCCGAGGCTATCGCGCTCCGCGGGGACGGGTCGGAAATCTCCCGGTAACGACGTTCGCTTAGTGTGAGCCCTTACCCCTCGCCGCAAGGAAGGATCGATGCCCGTTCTCACCGCACTCCCCACGTCCCTCGACCACTGGAACGCACTGCTCACCCGGGACGATGTCGTCCTCGAGCGGGGCATGCTCCATCTCGTCGCACCGCACACCACCGCGTACCAAGCGCGTATCGACGACCTCCTTCTCGTGGCAGAGACACTCGAGTCCGCTGGCATCCCGGTCGTCCTGATCCGTCACGATCGCCGGTCGCCGGCCCTCGTCATCGACGACGCCCGCAGAATCGACGCGATCGAGGCTCTGCACTCGCTCGCCGATCGCGAGCCGCTCTACGCGAAGGCCAAGGGCTCGCCCGCCCTCCCCTTCGCGGATGCCGCATCGTCCTGCGCCGGCGCGTCCGGCATCCGCGTGTTCCGCCCGCGTCTCGTCCGCTCCGGCGGTCTCCGCTACGGCGCGGCCGAAGGCGTGCGTCTGGAGTTCTGGCGCACAACCGACGCCGAGGTGCACGCACCGGTCGCGAATTCGCTGACCCGACGAATCACCCCGGCGGAGGATCTGACCTTCACCACGGTCGAGCGCTACGGACGCACGTGGCGCACGATCGCCGGCATGTTCGAGCCCCAGCCCGACGAGTTCGTCGACGATGTCGATCTGGTCTTCTCCTGGGTTGACGGATCCTCCACCGAGTTCCAGCGCCAGCGCGCGGCCCAGCTCGCCGAGTACGTCGTCGGCGACGGCGATGATGGCCCGGCCCGCTTCCGGCACATCGACGAACTGCGTTACGCGCTGCGCAGCGTGCACATGTACGCCCCGTGGGTGCGTCGCATCTTCATCGCGACCGACTCCCCCGCGCCCGCGTGGCTGATCGATCACCCCCGGGTGACGATCGTGCGCAGCGAAGAGTTCTTCCGCGACACGACCACGCTGCCCACGCACAATTCACACGCCGTCGAGGCGCAGCTGCACCACATCGACGGGCTCGCCGAGCACTTTCTGTACTCGAACGACGACATGTTCTTCGCCCGCCCCGTAGAGCCCGAGCTGTTCTTCTCGGCTGCCGGCCTCACCAAGTTCGTCGAATGCGACATCCGGATCGGCGCGGGACCCTCACGCCTGCACCGCAGCGGCCACGACAACGCACTGCGGGTCAATCGCGAACTCATTCACGAGCGCTTCGGGCGCATGATCACGCACGACCTCGAGCATTGCGCGACGCCGCTGCGCCGGAGCGTGCTGTCCGAGCTCGAGCAGAGCTTCGCCGACGACTTCGCCCGCAC
>JAHIOK010000151.1 GCA_018895315.1 Actinomycetota bacterium
ACGACGCGTCCGGGGTGGGGTTCCGACGGGCCGGCGACCGGCGCGCGCCCTACAACGTCATGGGCAACACCTCGGTCCTCCTCCAGCGTGCCGGTGGCAGCGTGAAGCCGGGCGACCCGGGCTTCCGCTTCGGCCCCCAGCTCACCGGGGGTCGGTCCGGGTCGGTCGTCCGCACCGCGTGGCCGGCCTCGCGGATCGTGGCGGCCGTCGAACCGGTCGACACGATCTCGACTCCGGCGCCCGCGAGCGCTTCGGCGAGCCGCAGCAGGTCGGTCTTGTCGCTCACCGACACCAGTGCACGACGCACAGGAACGACATCGCGCTCGCGGTAGAGGGACGGATCGTGACGCGGACCGGCCATGCGGACTCCTGTGGGGCTCAGAGGGTGGGTGGGTTCAGAAAGTGCGGGATCAGGATGCGGCGAGGTCGAGTTCGCCGGTGGCGACACGACGTACCACGTCGATGAGCAGGCGTCGCTCGACCGGCTTGATGCGCGCGTGGAGCGCGTGCTCGTCATCGTCGGGGAGAACGAAGACGCGCTCCTGAGCGAGGATCGGGCCGGTGTCTACACCGTTGTCGACGACGATCACACTCGCGCCGGTCTGGGTGACGCCGGCGGTCAGCGCATCGCGCACACCGTGAGCGCCGGGAAACTCCGGGAGATACGCCGGATGGGTGTTGATGATGCGCGGCGACCACGCGTCGACGAGCTCGGCGGGCAGAAGTCGCATGAGCCCGCTCAGCACCACGAGATCGGGCTGCCACACCGCGAGCTGCGCGGCGACTTCGGCGCCCCAGGCACTCCGCGACTCGAAACGCTCCCACGGAACCATGAAGCTCGGGATGCCGTACTCCTCGGCGTGCGCGAGACCATCCGCTTCGCGATCGGCGCCGACGACGACGATGCGCGCCGGATAGTCCGGTTCATCCGCGGCGTCGAGCAGGGCACGCAGATTGGAGCCGGTGCCGGAGATGAGGACGGCGACCGTGAGCACCCGGTCAGTCTACCGGCGGCAGGGGTGCGGGCCTATTGCGGCCAAGCTCCGGGCGCCACTCCGCCGGCCGCGGGCGCGGAGCACGCGGCGGTGCGTCCTCGGGGTCGAAGCCGGAGTCGGACGTGGCCTCGGGGTCGAAGTCGGAGTCGGACGTGGCCTCGGGGTCGGTGTCGAGTGCCGCTTCGTGCTCCGCGGGATCCGGCTCCGCGGCGTCCGGCTCCGCGGGCACGTCCCCCTCGAATGAGGAGAACCGGTCCGCCTGAGGATCATCCGGGTCGAAAAGTCCTCGGCTCGGCCGATCTTCCTCGTTTCGGATCAGGGCCGACGGGCTGAGCACCAATGCCGAGAACGGCGCCGGCTCCGCGGCATCCGAAGCCCTCTCAGACATGACCCGCGCGCTGATGTGCGAGTCGGTGCGGCGCACAGGCGCGAGGAGCGGGACCGCGGCACCCACGAGCACCTCCAGACCCAGGGCGAGCGCGAGCGCACCCGGCGCCGGGCCGACCTCGGCCAGGCGCCCAGGCCCCATCGCCCCGGAGGCGAGCACCGCGAGAACGGCGACTCCTCCGGCCGAGAGCACCGTGATGCCTCCGAGCACACCGAGGCGCGCACCCAGGTGGTCGTGCGATCCGGTGGAGCGCGCCACGATGCCGGCGCGCCCCATCCAGCCGGCGAGCACACCGAGGCCGATGGGAAGAAGCACGAGGAGGAGCAACCAGGGCGATGTCGAGGGCGGCAGGGCGCCGAGCACCGGGATGCCGGGGACGACCCCGAGCTGCGTGCCGGAGGGAGAAACAGCCGTGCCCGCGCCGACCGCGAAGCCGGGACCGGCGATGAAGGACAGCCCCCACACCGCGAGGGTCGGAATATACGCGAGCTGGGCGAGCGTCACGACCGTGGCGCCCAGGGCGTCCGTGTGACCGGCCTCGAAGAGGGCGATCACTTCGCCTCCGCGGAGCACCAGGCTGAGGACCACGGCGAGCGCTCCGAGCCCGAGCATGCCCGAAAGCACGATGCCCGCACCACGGGCCACCAGCGATGGCACGTTGTCCCACCCGTGCGTCCAGGCATCGGTGCGGTCGCGCAGCAGGTCGATCAGTCCCCCGTCACCGTCGCGCCAGGCGGTGACTACGGCCCCCAGCATCCCGGAGACGGCGAAGACGAGCGCGGGGAACAGTATGGCCTGCCACAGCTCGGGCGTGGCGATCGCCGTGGACGACGTCAGGGCGATCACGGCTGCGAGCGCCGCGAAGACGAGGCTTCCGCTGAGCACCCCGGTGATCCCCGCCTGCGCCCGCACGGCTCTGGCTGCCGAGCGCGACGCGAAGATGGCGGTGAACGCGGCGAAGGCCAGCGGCGCGAGGGACAGCACGAAGGATGCCGCATCCGCGCTGATCCCGGTCACTGCCAGGTAATCATCCGGCAGCGTGATCTGCAGCGGCACGAAGTGCCCGAGCTGCCAGATGACCGCGGATGCCGGCCAGAGCGCGCCCCACACAGGCGAGCCGATGCCGAACACCCACAGGAGGGTCAGCGGAGCGAGTACGACGGCGATGCCGACGGCCGCGGCGATGGCGGCGTCGAACGCAGCGAGGAGGGCGACGAGAAGGCGATACATGCCTGATCGACCCTACCGACCGGCGCGCGCACCACCCGGTCTGGCACGCCCGATCCTCGGCATCCGCTCAGCCGTCGATCCGAGTGTTCAGTCGCCGATCGGCTCCAGGACGAAGATGGCGATCAGACGGTCGGTTTTCTTCTGGTATTCGTCGTAGTCCGGCCACACGGCGGCAGCCCGGGCCCACCACTGCGCCCGCTCGTCGCCTTCGAGCTCGCGGGCGCGGTAGTCGCGCTTGTCGGCGCCGTCCTGCAGCTCGACGTGGGAGTTCTTCTGAATGTTCCAGAACCACT
Organism: Actinomycetota bacterium; assembly: GCA_018895315.1. Taxonomy (GTDB): domain Bacteria; phylum Actinomycetota; class Actinomycetes; order Actinomycetales; family Microbacteriaceae; genus Microbacterium. The sequence continues at coordinate 2,907 of JAHIOK010000151.1, forward strand.
GCGGGGCCTCAGGGGCGCCACCCTTGGAGGCGACGACGGCGTACGCGCCGTCGTGCTCGACGCGCATCAGCGCCGTCTTGCGCAGGCCGCCGGACTTCGCGCCGACCGTGGTCAGCACGATGATCGGAACGCCGCGCATCTCGTTGGCCTCGGCGCCGTTGGTGGCTTCGTAGGTCTCGGCCTGGGTGCGAGCCCACTCCGCCGTGCTGGGCATGTACTCTCCGGTAAGGGGCATGGCCCGATTCTACCGGCGCGACTCCCGGACGGGTCGGGCAGCGCGCTTCCGTTTACGCGCGGTTTCGGTCGCTTCCCCGGCCCCCATGGCGACAAGAACCGTTCGCAAACGGAAGGGCGCGGGGACGAAGGAAGGGGTGGATGCCGCGGCATCCACCCCTTCGTCCGTTCGTGTGTTCTACAGCGCGGCGATGATCTCGCGCATGAGGTCAGCGGTCTCGGACGGGGTCTTCCCGACCTTCACGCCTGCAGCCTCGAGTGCTTCCTTCTTGGCCTGTGCGGTGCCCGCCGAGCCCGAGACGATCGCGCCGGCGTGGCCCATCGTCTTGCCCTCGGGAGCGGTGAAACCTGCGACGTAGCCGACGACGGGCTTGGTCACGTTCGCCTTGATGAAGTCGGCCGCGCGCTCTTCGGCGTCGCCGCCGATCTCGCCGATCATGACGATCGCCTTCGTGTCGGGGTCGGCCTCGAACGCGGCGAGCGCGTCGATGTGGGTCGTTCCGATCACAGGGTCACCGCCGATGCCGATGGCCGTCGAGAAGCCGATCTCGCGCAGCTCGTACATCATCTGGTACGTGAGGGTTCCCGACTTGGAAACAAGCCCGATCGGGCCCTTTCCGGCGATGTTGGCAGGCGTGATGCCCACCAGCGACTCGCCGGGGGTGATGATTCCGGGGCAGTTCGGGCCGATGATGCGGGTCGTGTTGCCCTTGCTCTGCGCGTAGGCCCACGCCTCGGCGGTGTCACCGACGGGCACGCCCTCGGTGATCACGACGAGCAGTCCGATCTCGGCGTCGATGGCCTCGATCATCGCGTCCTTCGTGAAGGCCGGCGGAACGAACGCGATCGAGACGTCGGCGCCGGTCGCGGCGATGGCTTCGGCGACGGAGGCGAACACGGGCAGCTCGACCGCGTTGCCGTCCTTGTCTGTGTGCGCGACGGTGGTGCCGGCCTTGCGAGCGTTGACGCCGCCGACGACCTGCGTGCCCGCCTTCAGCATGAGGGCGGTGTGCTTGGTGCCCTCGCCGCCGGTGATGCCCTGGACGATGACCTTGGAGTCCTTGTTGAGGAAGATCGACATGTTCTTGATCCTTAAGCGTTCGCGAGCTCGGCGGCCTTGTCGGCGCCTTCGTCCATGGTCGAGGCCAAGGTCACCAGGGGGTGATTGGCGGCGCTGAGGATCGCGCGGCCCTCCTCGACCTTGTTGCCATCCAGGCGCACGACGAGCGGCTTGGATGCTGCATCGCCGAGCGTCTCGAGAGCGCCGACGATGCCGTTGGCCACAGCGTCGCACGCCGTGATTCCGCCGAAGACGTTGACGAACACGCTCTTGACCTGCGGGTCGCCGAGGATGACGTCGAGTCCCGCCGCCATGACGGCTGCCGATGCCCCGCCGCCGATGTCGAGGAAGTTGGCGGGCTTGACCCCACCGTGCTTCTCGCCGGCGTAGGCGACGACGTCGAGGGTAGACATGACCAGGCCCGCGCCGTTGCCGATCACGCCGACCTCGCCGTCGAGCTTGACGTAGTTGAGGTTGTTGGCCTTCGCCTTGGCCTCGAGCGGGTCGGCCGCGGCCTTGTCTTCGAGCGCTTCGTGCTCGGGGTGACGGAAGTCGGCGTTCTCATCGAGCGAGACCTTGCCATCGAGCGCGACGATGTCCCCCTCGGCGGTCAGCACGAGGGGGTTGACCTCGACCAGCGTCGCGTCTTCACCGGTGTAGACGGCGTAGAGCTTGACGAAGACGTCACTGACCTTGTCGACCAGCTCGGGCGCGAAGCCCGCGGCTTCGGCGATCTCGACGGCCTTCTGCTTGTCGATGCCGGTGAGGGGATCGACCGCGATGCGGGCAAGGGCCTCGGGGCGCTCGACGGCGAGCTCTTCGATCTCCATGCCGCCCTCGACGCTGCAGAGCGACAGGTAGGCGCGGTTCGCGCGATCGAGCAGCACGGAGAAGTAGTACTCCTTCTCGATGCGGGCGCCGGCGGCGACCATCACGCGCTGGACGATGTGTCCCTTGATATCCAGGCCGAAGATGGCCTTGGCTGCTTCGTACGCTTCGTCGGGGGTCTTGGCGACCTTGACGCCGCCGGCTTTGCCGCGGCCTCCCGCCTTGACCTGCGCCTTGACGACGACGACGCCGCCGATCTTCTCCGCGGCCGCCCTCACCTCGTCCGGCGTGTCCGCGACGATGCCGGCGAGCACCGGCACCTCGTACTTCTCGAAAAGGTCTCGTGCCTGGTACTCGTATAGATCCACGTGCAATCCTTCGCTGCGGCGACAGGGGTTCAAGTGACGCAAGAGGCGCCTTGATGTCGAGAGATCGACCAGTATTCGACACTACTACCGCTCGCCCCGAGCTCCGAACCTGGAAGGCCCTCGGGGCTAGGCTCTCGGCATGAGCGACACCGCGACCCCTTCCGCCGCGCGCAACGCCGTGGTCGCGGCGGCCCTCGACCTTTTCGCCCGACAAGGGTTCGAGGCGACCTCTGTCGAGCAGATCGCCGCGGCAGCCGGAGTGTCCCGTTCCACGTTCTTCCGGCAGTTCGGCGGCAAGGACGACGTCGTCTTCGCCGACCACGAACTGCTCCTCGATCAGCTGCGCACCTATCTCGCACAGCCCCACGCCGACCCGTGGGCGGCGGTCTGCGACGCATCCCTCCAGGTTTTCGCGCACTTCACCGCCGAGCCCGATCTCGCCCGCCGCCGCTATGCCGTCGTGCGCGAGGTGCCCGCACTCCGGGATCGCGAGATCGTCACGGTGTTCCGTTACGAGCAGCTCTTCGACGAGTATCTGCGCGCGTCGCTTCCAGGCCTCGACCCGATCGACGCCGTGGGTTTCGCCGCCCTCGTAACCGCCGTCCACAACCACGTGCTGCGCAAACTCCTGCGCGGTCCCAAGCGCGTGCCGGCATCGGTCCTGCGCGCCGCGCTCGATGACGTGCGGCGCCGCTTCGGCGTCTACCCCGAGGGCGAGGATGCCCGGGACGACGACGTCGTGGTCGCGGTGTTCCCCCGCAGGATGCCGGCGGCCGAGATCGCACGGCGGGTGCGCGCGGAGCTCGACTGACATGTGATCAGTGAGACTGCGTCTCACGAGTGGCGGTACTGGATGCCGCGGAGGTAGCCTGGCGGTGGGCCTGCGCAGGCTCGATCCGAGGCATCCAGGAGCATCATGAGCACTCCCCCACAGGCCGATACCGTCCCCGGCGAACGCATCAGCAGCTATGACCTCACCGGGCGCCTCGGCACCGACTACTATGCCGTCTTCGCCGAGATCCCGGCCGAGGATCAGGCCGTGTGGGATCGTGCGAAGGCGTACATCGACGAGGTCGGCGACCGGATGACGCACGCCTGGGACACCTCGTCGTATCCGATCGACATCGCCCGCCGCATGGGTGAACTCGACCTCTTCAACGACGGCATCGATCACCCCGCACTGACCCGCTTCTCACCCCTGGCCGCGGGCCTGGTCAACATGGAGATCTCGCGCGGCGACGGGTCGCTCGGCACGGTCGTCGCCGTGCAGGGCGGTCTGGCGCTGCGCACCCTCGCCCTGTTCGGCAGCCCCGAGCAGCAGCAGCGCTGGCTGGTGCCGATCGCCCGCGCCGAAGTGCTGGGCTCGTTCGCCCTCACCGAGCCCGACCACGGCTCCGACTCGGTGTCGCTCGAGACCACCGCCCGTCGCGAGGGCGAGGAGTGGGTGATCCGGGGAGCGAAGAAATGGATCGGCAACGGTGCGAGCGGCGGGGTGACCTTCGTGTGGGCGCGGGTCGACGACGAATCCGCGCCGGAGCACAGCGCCGTACGCTGCTTCCTCGTCGAGCAGGACACCCCCGGTTACGTCGGCACGGTGATCACCGGCAAGGCCTCGCTCCGCGGCATCCATCAGGCTCACATCCGATTCGACGACATGCGCGTACCGCTCGATGCGGTGCTGCCGGGGGCGAAGAGCTTCAAGGACGCCTCGGTCGTGCTGTACTCCACCCGATCGGGCGTCGCATGGTCGGCGCTCGGCCACGCGACCGCCTGCTACGAGGCCGCACTGACGTATTCCCAGCAGCGCATGCAGTTCGGCAAGCCGCTCGCGAAGTTTCAGATGGTGCAGGAACGCCTCGCGCAGATGCTCGAAGAGCTCACCGCGATGCAGCTCTACTGCCGTCACCTCGCCGACCTCGAGACCTCGGGCGGTCTGCGACCGACCCAGGCATCGCTGGCGAAGTACCACAACACCCGCGCAGCCCGCCGGATCGCTGCGAGCGCCCGCGATCTGCTCGGTGGAAACGGCATCCTGCTCGAGAACGGCGTGATGCAGCACATGGCCGACATCGAGGCGATCCACACCTACGAGGGCACCGAGAGCGTGCAGGCTCTGCTGATCGGACGTGACATCACGGGAATGAGTGCTTTCGTCTGATCCCGCCCGGTGTCAACCCGCCGGAGCAGGCGTCTTCTGCCCGATACGGTCGATCCATGGGTCTGTTCGGAAATTCCCCTCGCACCGTGCACATCGATGCTCCGTCTGTCGAGCTGAAGGCTGCGCGCGCGCCGTGGAGCCTTTGGGCCGATGGCTTCGGCAAGCTCGGCATCCGCGCCATCCAGATCATCGTCGTGGTGGCCGTCGCAGCCGGGATCATCTTCGCGATTCAGCAGCTCACCATCGTGACGATTCCTCTCGTGCTCGCCCTGATCCTTGCGAGCGCGTTCGCTCCGGTCATGCGGTGGATGCGCGGACGCGGCATCCCTTCGCTGCTTGCCACCGGCATCACCCTGTTCGGCATCGTCGTGCTGCTCGGCGCCGTGGCGTGGCTCATCGTCTGGGCGGTGAACGACCAGTGGGATGATCTGGCGACGCAGGCGCAGAACGGGTTCGCCAACGTGGTCTCGTGGGTGCAGACGTTGCCCTTCTACGATTCGGTGGCCAGCCAGCTCGACAGCGGCGCCGCCGCGATCCGCGACTTCGTCACGAGTGCGCAGTTCGGTTCGGGTGCACTGGCGGGGGTCAGCGCGATCGCGAACTTCGCCACCGGGCTCGTCCTGATGGTCGTCGTGCTGTTCTTCTTCCTCAAGGACGGCCCACAGATGTGGGAGTTCCTGCTGCGGCCGTTCCGCGGCGAGAGCTACGAGCGCGCCCGCCGGATCGGCGACAAGACGGTGTCGGTACTCGGTTCTTACATACGGGGCACGGCCATGGTCGCGGCGGTCGACGCCATCGGCATTCTGATCGGTCTGCTCATCCTGCAGGTGCCGCTGGCCGTTCCTCTGGCGGTGCTGGTGTTCTTGTTGGCATTCATCCCGATCGTCGGCGCGACCCTCGCCGGCATCCTCGCCGCCCTCGTGGCGCTGGTTGCCAACGGTCCTGTCAACGCTCTATTCGTCGTCGCCGTCGTTGTGGCCGTCAATCAGCTCGAGGGCAACTTCCTCCAGCCCGTGCTGATGGGCCGGTCGATGAAGCTGCACGCCTTCGTGATCCTCGTCGCGCTGACCGTCGGCACGGTGCTCGGCGGCATCGTCGGAGCGGTCCTCGCGGTGCCGATCACGGCGGCCGTCTGGGGTGCGATCCAGGTGTGGGACGGCCCCGACCTCGCCGCCCGCTGGGCCCGCCCGAAGCATCTGGCCGAACGGTAGCCCGCGCGGCAGGATGTTGCCATGCCCTATGAGATCCCCGCGCCGATGCTCGCCAAGGCCGCGCCCGACATCCCCGATCCGGCAAAGACGCCGGGTGGTCTGAGCTTCGAGCCGAAGTGGGACGGATTCCGGGGCCTGGTGTCGTGGGACGGCGAGACCGTCGAGATCGGCAGCCGCGGCGCGAAGCCGCTGACCCGGTACTTCCCCGAGCTCGTCGAGGCATTCGCCCGGCTGCTGCCGGAGCCGTGCCTGATCGACGGCGAAGTGGTGGTACCCCGCGGCGAATCCGGTGCGCAGCGGCTCGACTGGGAGTCGCTCAGCCAGCGCATCCACCCCGCGGCATCCCGGGTGGCGATGCTCGCCGAGACGACCCCGGCGATGTTCATCGCGTTCGACCTGCTCGCCCGCGGTGACCGCGATCTGCAGCCCGAGCCGTTCTCGGAGCGGCGTGCGCAGTTGCTCGATCTGCTCGGCGGGGTGGGCGATCCCCTCCACATCACCCGCGCGACCGACGATCCCCAGCTCGCGCGACGCTGGCTCGCCGAGTTCGAAGGCGCCGGCCTCGACGGGGTCGTCGCCAAGCCGCTCGCCCTCCCCTATGCCCCCAACAAGCGGACCATGTTCAAGGTCAAGCACGCCCGCACAGCGGATGTCGTGGCCCTCGGCTACCGCATCCACAAATCGGGGCAGGGCGTCGGATCGCTCTTGGTCGGTCTGTACGGTGAGTCCGGAGAGCTGCAGAACGTCGGCGCCGTGTCGGCCTGGAGCGACAAGCGTCGCCTCGAGCTGATCGATGAGCTCGCTCCGCTGGTGGAGACGGATGCCGCGGGCGAGGCGCTCACCGGAGAGGGCGAGAAGTCGCGTTTCTCGGCCCCGGGTCGCGATTCGTCGTTCGTGCGGCTGCGCCCCGAACTCGTGCTCGAGGTGCGATACGACCAGCTCGAGGGCCACAGGTTCCGCCACACCGTGCAGTTCGAGCGCTGGCGTCCCGACCGCGACCCGCGCTCGTGCACGTACGACCAGCTCGAGTCCGTCGCCGCCTATGACGTCGGCGCCGTCCTGCAGTAGCTGCGCGCGCGGTCAGAGCCCGACGAGCACCTGGGCGAGCAGGATCTTGACCACCATCGCCATGGGGTACACCAGGCTGTAGCCCAGCGCGACGCGCACGTCGTAGTCGGTGCGCGAATTGGCGAACCCGAGAATGGCGGGGTTGGTCTGGGCCCCGGCCACGACGCCCGAGAGCCGTGTGCCGCCGAGCCGGAACACGTGCCGTACGACCAGGTAGGTGCCGAGCATCCCGACCACGGTGATCGCTGCGCCGAGGGCGAGCAGCCGCAGGATGTCGCCGGACACGATCGCGGCGATGATGAGGGAGCCTGCCTTCGTGCCCGCGAAGGCCAGGAAGATCAGCAGACCGAGCTCTGCCAGTACCGTCGCTGCGGTGTGCGGCAGCGAGATCACGATCGGTCCGACGCGGCCGACGCGGCCCATCAGGAGCCCGATCAGGAGGGCGCCCGCCGCGTAGCCGAGGCCGAAGTGCCCTCCGCCGGGAAGCGGGATCTGGATCGACCCGATCGCAAGACCGAGCGCGATGCCAAGCCCCAGCGCGACGGGGTTGATGTCGGCGAGGCCGCGCTCGGAGTCACCCAGGAACGCCGTCACCGCGGGCATCGCCTCGGTCGGCCCTACCACGCGCAGTCGATCGCCCTGGTGGAGGACGAAATCAGGGGTGGCGACGAATTCGATGTCACCGCGGCGCACGCGGGCGATCGACGCGCCGAACTGCGCGGGCAGTCCGAGGCTGCCGACCGTCCGTCCGGCGCGACGCGCATCGGAGAGGATGATGCGACGGTAGTCGAGGCGACTGCGCTCGTGCACGATGTCAATGCTCGAGGTATGGCCGAGCTCCGCGGTCACGTCGGCGACCTCGTTCTGCGGCCCCATGACGTTCACGACCGATCCGCGCGGAAGCGGGGTGTCGGGCCCGACAACTTCCATCGCCTCGCCGCCCTTCGCGCGCCGGCGGGAGATGCCGACCCGGCCGCCGTGGCGTCGTTCGATCTCGCCTGCGGTGGGTGTCGAACCCGTATCGATGCGCACTGCCTTGTCGACGATCGGCGCCGGGGTGTCGGTATCACTGGAGCGATGGCGGAGGGCCAAGGCGACGGCCGCCATCGCTCCGATCACTCCGAAGACATACGCACTCGCGTAGCCCACCGTCGCTTCGGGACTGCCGCCCGTCGCCGCGAGGGCCGGGGTGTTGGTCAGCGCGCCGGCGAAGGTGCCCGCGATCGTGACCGGCGAGACCCCGAGTGCTGCGCCGAGCGCCACGGCGACGACGGCCGCGAGGATCAGCACGCCCGCGACGGCGAGCATCAGCAGGTACGACGTGCGGAGGGCGTTGAAGAATCCAGGGCCGGCGATGATGCCGACGCTGAAGGCGAAGAGGGCGAGGCCGACATCTCCGACGACCGGCGGCACCTCGATCACCACGCCGGCCGCGACACCCCAGGCGGTGATGCCGATCGCGGCGAACAGCACGCCGACGGCGCCGAGTGACACCCCGGCGATGCGAACTCGGCCGAGGGCGGTGCCCACTCCGACCAGCAGGAACAGCAGGATGACGGGATTCGCGGCGAAGAACTCGAAGACGAACGTCACGCTTCACCTCCGGGTCGTGGGTGCGCGCCGACGGTGGCGTGGTGTGTGCTGACTGTATCGCCATCCCGGGTCCTCACGTCGACCGCCTGGCTGTGACAAATCATCGATGCCGTGATCCGGCGCCGACGAATCAGTCGGGTTTGCGCGCCCGGCTGGGCTG
>JAHIOK010000152.1 GCA_018895315.1 Actinomycetota bacterium
CGTCTGCGATCTCCTCGAACCCGTCGGCCTCAGCCAGCCGACCGTGTCGCACCATCTCAAGGTGCTGACGACGGCGGGATTCCTCGAGCGCAGTAAGCGCGGCACCTGGGCGTATTACTCTCTCGTTCCCGGGGCTCTCGACCGCGTCGCTCAGATGCTCGTCGCGCCGTGACTCGAGCGAATCGGAGCTCGACAGTGCGCGCGCTCATCGCCGAGCTCCTCGGCAGCGCGCTCCTGGCCGCCGTCGTGATCGGCTCCGGCATCGCCGCGCAGCGACTGTCGCCCGGCGACACCGGCCTGCAGCTGTTCGAGAACGCGTTCGCCACGGCTCTCGGCCTCGGCGTGCTGATCCTCGTTTTCCAGACCGTGTCGGGGGCGCATTTCAATCCGCTGGTCTCGCTCGTCGACGCGTTGCTGCACCGCAAGAGCTGGGTGCTCACAGGTGCCTACCTGCCGGTGCAGATCATCGGATGCATCGGGGGAGCCGTGCTCGCCAACCTCATGTTCGGCGCCGCAGCGGTGACCTGGAGCACGTCCGACCGCGCGAATCCGGCGCATCTGCTTTCGGAGACGGTGGCGACCGCCGGGCTCGTCGTGGTGATCTTCGCACTCGTGCGCACCGGACGTGCGCACCTGGCGGCGCCCGCAGTCGGCGCCTACATCGGCGCCGCGTATTTCTTCACCTCGTCCACCAGTTTCGCCAACCCCGCGATCACGATCGGTCGCGCGTTCACCGATTCGTTCGCGGGCATCGCGCCGGCATCCGTGCTTCCCTTCATCGCCGCGCAGGCGGTCGGCGCCATGATCGGATGGATGCTGGTGCGCGCGTTGTTCCCTGTGACAGAACCGGCTTCTACCCGATCGTGAGACGGGCGACGAACTCGTCGGCTGCGGCCAACTGATTCGCCAGCGTGTCGCGGCGCGCGACGGCCTCGACGCGAATCCGGTCGAGGTGTGCGCGGGTGGCGGCATCGGCGGGGTCGATGGCGAGCGCTTCGACGACATCGAGGAGGGCCTTCATCTGTTCGAGGCTGTATCCCAGGGGCTTCATGCGTCGGATGAGCAGGAGTCGCGCTTCGTCGGCATCGGTGTATACCCGATATCCTCCGTCGGTCCGCTCGGCTGGGCGGAGGATGCCGACATCGTCGTAGTGGCGGATCGTCCTGTGCGAGAGCCCGGTGCGTTCGGCGAGTTCGCCGATCTGCATCCTCTGCGGTTCGCCCATCGCGCCACCCCTCGTTCTCTCAACCCTCACGTTACGGTAGGGTTGCATGCGTGCTCGTCGTGAGCACCACCATTCTTCCTGCCGCTCGCTGTGGATGTGCTCCCCGCGTCGGTGTGCCCACTTCTTCACCGCTCTCCCCGAGGAGTCTTCCGTGACCGCTGTCACCACGTCATCCGATCCGGCGCGCTACCGCATCGAGCCGACCGTCATCCAGGCGCTGCGCAGTCCGCGCCTGCTCACTCGTGAAGTGCTCGCCGGTCTGGTGGTCGCGATCGCGCTGATCCCCGAGGCGATCGCATTCTCGATCATCGCCGGCGTCGACCCGCGCGTCGGGCTGTTCTCGTCGTTCATCATGGCAGTCGCGATCGCGTTCCTCGGTGGACGTCCGGCGATGATCACCGCGGCGACCGGTGCCGTGGCTCTGGTGATCGCACCGCTCGTGCGTGAACACGGCATGGACTACCTCATCGCCACGGTGCTCCTCGGGGGGCTCATCCAGGTCGTGCTCGCGGTACTCGGAGTCGCGAGACTGATGAGGTTCATCCCGCGCAGCGTCATGGTCGGTTTCGTGAATGCGCTGGCGATCCTGATCTTCATCTCGCAGCTGCCTCAACTGTTCGGTGTGCCGTGGCTCGTGTATCCGCTCGTCGTCGTAGGGCTGCTCCTCATGTACCTGATGCCGCGGTTCACGCGAGTGGTTCCGGCCCCTCTCGTCGCGATCGTCCTGTTGACCGCCGCGGCCGTCGTGTTCGGCATCTCCGTGCCTACCGTCGGTGATCAGGGCGCCCTGCCGCAGAGCCTGC
>JAHIOK010000153.1 GCA_018895315.1 Actinomycetota bacterium
CCCCAGAAGCAGCCGCCGGCCAGCACAGCCGTCTCGGTGCCCGGGGTGCGGGTGATGGTTCCGGTGTCGGTCATGATGCGTTCTCCTGGTGGGTGGTGGTGTCGTCCTCGAAGAGCGTGCGGTATTCACCGTAGCCCTGCTGCTCGAGCTCAGCGGCGGGCACGAATCGCAGCGCAGCCGAATTCATGCAGAATCGCTGGCCGCCGGCATCCCGCGGTCCGTCGTCGAAGACGTGACCCAGGTGGCTGTCAGCGCCGGCCGAGCGCACCTCGGTGCGCTTCATCCAGAGCATTCCATCGACCTTGGTCGTGACGGCGGTGGGCTCTATCGGCCTCGTGAAGCTCGGCCATCCGGTGCCGCTGTCGTACTTGTCGGTCGACGAGAACAGCGGCCGACCCGAGACGACGTCGACGTAGATGCCGTCGTCATGGGTGTTCCAGTACTCGTTACGGAACGGCGGCTCGGTGCCGTCATCTTGCGTGACCCGGTACTGGGCGGGGGTGAGTCGGCTGAGGTCGTCGGCCGTCGCGCGGTAGTCGTGGGACATGAAATCCTCCTCGGGAGACGCAGCTGGCTGCCGCGTCATAGAAGAGAACGACCGCCGCGTCGGTTTTGGTCCCGTGAAGCTGGGAGCGCGCCGTGAGTATCTGCGAGGATCGTCCCTATGTCTTCGTCCCCTCACATCGGCGTGATGCTTCCTCGAGACCTCCCGATCGCACAGGTTCTACCGTTCGCACGACGCGCCGACGAGCGCGGATTCGCGGAACTGTGGGTCGTCGAAGACCTCGGATTTCGCGGAGGAATAGCCCAGGCGGCGGCCGTGCTCGCCAGCACGACACACATCACGGTCGGTATCGGCATCCTCCCCGCAGGAGCCCGCAACGCGGCATTCACCGCGATGGAACTCGCGACCCTCGCCCAGCTCTTCCCGCACCGCGTGATCGCCGGCATCGGGCACGGGATGCCGGACTGGATGCGGCAAGTCGGGGCGTGGCCGCAGAGCCCGCTGACGCTGCTCGCCGAGTACACGACCGCGGTGCGCGCACTCCTCCACGGTGCGCCCGGCCCCACGGCGGGGCGATACGTGAATGTCGAGGGTGTCGTCCTGTCCGAGATTCCCGATGCCGTGCCCCCCGTGGTGCTGGGGGTACGCGGGCCGAAGTCGCTGGCGGTCGCCGGGCGCACGGCCGATGGTGCGGTGCTCGCCGAGCCTGCGGTGCCGGGCTACGTCGCGGCATCCCTCGACATCGTCCGCGGCGCGGCTCCATCGGGCCGCGAGCTGATGCTCACGACCTACGACGTGGCCGTCGTCGAAGACGACGCCGAGACGGCGATCGCCGAGGCACGGCCGGCGACCGCGATGTTCGGCGAGCCGGATTGGGCTCCGCACCTGGTCGGCCTCGATTTCGCCGACGACCTCGCGCGACACCGCCAAGGGTGCGCGAGCCCCGAAGAGTTCGCCGCAACGATTCCCGCGGAGTGGGTGGCTGCCCTGACCCTCGCAGGCACCCCCGACCAGGTGCGGGCGGGGATCGCGACGCGCGGTGCGGCCGGAGCGACGAGCGTGATCCTCACCCCGGTCGGCGTCGACCGGATGCGAGCGATGGAACGTCTCGCCGAGGTGCTGCCCTGACGCAGCGGCCCGGAGCCGCGCAGGCCCTGCAGTAACCCGACGGAAGGAGATTCCTCACCCGGAGGACATTCCTCGTCGAATCATCCTCCGGTCTGGCAATCTCCTCCCGTGATGCAGGTCAGGTCCGTCGCGCGCAGGCGGGGTCACGGCACTGGGGTGAGTCGCACCGCACCCCGACCGGGCGGGCGCGCTGTGCCACACCGATGCCGGCGAGCACGAGCAGGATGCCGCCTGCTTGAAGCGCCGTCAGGGGCTCCATCGCCCACACCGTGCCCAGCAGTACCCCGGTCACCGGATTGAGCAGTCCGATGATGCCCACCGACCCCGCGCTCATGTGCCGCAGTCCGGTGAACCAGCAGACGAACGCGAGTGCGGTCGCAACCACCGACAAGAACCCGAAGGCGAGGATGCCGGTGACATCGAGCCGCGGCGGCGGCCCCTCGACGAGGCCCGCAGTGAGCACGAGCATGAGTCCGCCCGCGAGCATCTGCCAGGACGTCGTGACGAGCACGGGCGTGTCATCGCGCCACCGCGTGGTCAGCACCGAGCCGATCGATGACATCAGCAGCGCGGCGACCGAGGCCAGCACGCCCCATCCGTTGATCGCGGTGCCGCCGGCACCGACAACGAACAGCACCCCGACGATGCCGAGCACGCTGCCGCCCAGCATCCATCTCGTCGGTCGCTCACCCAGCAGCACCCAGCCGAGGCCCGCGAACACCAGTGGGGCCAGCGCCATGACGGATGCCGCCACAGAGGTGGGCAGCAGCTGCGCCGCCACGTACACCAGCACGAAGAATCCGCCGAAGTTCAGCGCGCCCAGGACGAGAGACTTCCACCACCAGGCTCCGCGCGGAATGCGCCGGGCGATCAGGAGCAGCAACAGCGCGGCGGGGAAGGCCCGGAGCGCGGCGCCCCAGAGTGGTGAGCCTGCGGGGAGGAAGTGCCGGGTCACGTAGTACGTGGCGCCCCACGAGATCGGCGCGACCGCCGTGAGGAGCACCCACCGCCATGCTCCGGATTTAGTTTCCATGGAAGACAGTATAGCTTCCAAGGAAGGTAGAGTGGAGGCATGCCCGAATCCGACCACGTCGATCACATCCAGGAGCAGTGGCAGCGGGAGCGCCCCGACGTGGACGTCTCGCCCCAGGCCGTGTTCGGCCGATTGCACCGGCTTGCCGACCGCCTGCGCGACGAATTGACCTCGGTCTACCGGCAGTTCGGCCTCGGAGAGGGCGAGTTCGATGTGCTCGCCGCGCTCCGCCGCGAGGGTGAGCCGTTCGAACTGGCACCGGGCGAGCTCGCGAAGCACACCATGGTCACCACGGGTGCCGTGACCAAACGCCTCGACCGGCTCGAGCGCGACGGCCTCGTGCAGCGGCGCGAGAGCGACAGCGACGGCCGCGGCCGCGTCGTCGCTCTGACCCCTGCCGGGCGACGCAGGATCGACGACGCGTTCACCGCGCACATGCGCAACGAGCAGCGCCTGCTCGAAGGCCTGCCGGCGGGCGATCGCGTCGACTTGGAGCGACTGCTGCGGACCTGGTCGAGCGCACTCGGTTGAGGCATCCCGCCCAGAGCGCTGCAGGGCTGCGCGGCCGAGCGGCGCGACCTCTCGCATATTTCGCCGGGTTTCAGCATCCGGCCCTCGCTCGTTCAGGCGGTGTTAGCGTCGTCCACTGATGAATCCTCAGGTTGCTCTTCTCGCGCTCGGCGCCCTCGTCCTGGCGACGGCGCTGCTCGGCATGGCGCTGCGCCGACGCGAGGGCCGCGCGAAGCACGTCGATATGCGCGACCGTGTCGACCCCCGACTCGTGGGTGCCGACGCCTGGGGCGAGCGGGCGACTCTGCTGCAGTTCAGCACGGAGTTCTGCGCGCGGTGCCCCGGCGTGCACCGGACGCTCGACGCGATCGCTGACGACACCGACGGCGTGATCCACCTCGACGTCGACCTCACGCATCGCGTCGACCTCGCCAAGCACTTCAGCGTGCTGCAGACCCCGACCACCCTGATCCTGGATCGCAACGGCGTCATCCAGACCCGCTTCGGTGGTCCCGTGGCGCGGGCCGTCGTCGAGCAGGAGATCCACCGCGTCACGGGAGACCGCCATGTCAGCGTCTGAAACCGCCACCCGCCGGCCGCAGGGCATCGACCCGCGCGGCCCTCGCTTCGCTGCAACGATCACGGCGACCCTCCTGTTGATCGGAACGTATCTGGCGGCGATCGGCACCGCGACCGCGCACAACGGTGACGGCTGGGCAGTCACGGATGCCTCGTTCGCGACGCGCATCGCCGACCCCGGGTTCGTCGTGCTGTTCGCGATCGCGGCGCTGTTCCTGTGGGCGGTGCTCTCACCGCGCACGCAGCCGTATGGCGCGATCTTCCGCACCGTGATCCGGCCACGGCTGAAGCCCCCGACCGAGCTCGAAGATCCGCGTCCGCCGCGCTTCGCGCAGGGTGTCGGCCTCTTCGTCGTGACACTGGGACTGCTGCTGCACGTGGGCGGCGTGCCGCTGGCGCTGCCGATCGCCGGTGCGGCGGCATTCGTCGCGGCATTCCTGAACGCCGCGATCGGCCTCTGCCTCGGCTGCCAGCTCTACCTCCTGCTCGCCCGCACGGGTCTCATCGGCCGCTGCTCCTCCGTCGCCTGATCCCACGCCTCCCTCGATTCCGTTTACGAACGGTTTCGGGTGGATCGCGGCCGCTCAGAACGACAAAAGTCGTGCGTAAACGGACCGCGGAGCCAGGGCAGCCACGGCATCCGTCCTGTCTTGGTGTTGTCTGAGAGACACTGGGGTGGAATGAAGACTCGAAGGAGGACGCCGCATGAGCACCGCGGATGCCCGTCGACCCTCGCTGCTGTACGTCGAGGATGACGCGGAGGTCGCCGAGATGACGATCGAGGTGCTCTCCGAGACCTACGCCGTCGACCACGTCGTCGACGGCGAGATCGGCCTGACGCACGCCCTTTCGAATCGCTACGACCTCATGCTCTTCGACCGCCGACTGCCCGGCATGGACGGTGTCGAACTGGTCGAGGCCGTGCGCACGGCACGCATCACGACGCCCATCCTGCTGCTGACCGCCCTCGGCGCGGTACACGACAAAGTGCAGGGTCTGGACTCCGGCGCGAACGACTACCTCGTCAAGCCGTTCGACTTCGACGAGCTGCTGGCCCGGCTGCGAACGCTGCATCGCGGGCACCGTGCCGACGGGCAACGCCGCTATCTCGGCGACTGGCTCTTCACCCCCGGATCCCACGCGCTGTACTCACCGAGCGACCGCCGCATCGGGCTGACCGACACCGAGACCGCACTGCTCGATCTGCTGTCTGAGAGCCCCGAGCACATCTTCTCGCGCGAGGAGATCCTCGGCGCCGTGTTCTCCACGGGCGATGCGCCGGGATCGGTCGACACCTATGTGCACTACGTGCGACGCAAGGCATCTCCCGAGATCATCGAGACGA
>JAHIOK010000154.1 GCA_018895315.1 Actinomycetota bacterium
GCGGATCCGGCAATTGCCGCTCGATCTCCTGATGCACGCCCGGGTTCGTCGCGTGCGCGTTCTCGATCGACCGGTACGTCGTGCTGTAGGTGGCGCCCGTGCTCACGAGCCCCCGGTATTCCTGCGGCGGCAGGAACGGGATCGAATAGTCGACGCCGTCCTGGGCCGTGGGGGTGTCGAAGTGCAGAAACTGCCAGGCCGCCGGGATGCCGTGACTCCATCCGACCTGCTGGAGCTTCAGCTGCAGCTGGTACTTGATGCCGCGCAGCGTCTTTCCGCCGGATCCGCCGACGCCGATGATGAGGAAGGGGCTGAGCATGTCGTTTCGCTTTCGTTCGTGAGCGGAGAAGTCGGTCAGCGTCCGCGCGGCGGCGGGTCGCTCCGCGGCGATGCGCTGGGTCGCGGAGGGGCTGCGCCCGGTCGCGCCGGCGGATGGGAGGGCCGGGCAGGGGCCGCCCCGGGGAGCGACGGCGGGGAGCCCGGGAGCGGCGGCGGCGAGCCCGCGGAGGACGAGCCACCGGGACGCGGCGGCGGTGAGCCTGCGCCGCTCGCGGAGGTGCGCGGCGGGACGCCGGCGAGTGGGTCGACCGGCGGTGCCTCGCCGGGCGCCGCCGGACCGGGTATCGCCGATCCGGTCGGCGTCTGCGCCGTGCGCAGGCGATCGATGGCATCGGTGAGTCGGGGGTCGGCGGCGATGTCGTCGAGCCGATCGCGGTATTGCGTCGGCACCGATGCATCGAAGCGGTGGTAGATGACGGCCGTTCCGACAACCGCGTCGCCGCGGCGTGTGCGCAGGAGTTCGGCGCGCGATACCGTGAGTGCCCAGAACGCGCCGAGCGGCAGCTGCGCGAACCGCATCGAGCCATCGGCCTGAGACGCACCGCCGGCCGCGAGCTTCGAACCCGCGCGGGCGACCACGAGCAGCGTCCCCGGCGCCGGGGTGATGACGTACTGCGGCGCGAGCAGCGGGAACCACGGGATGCGCGTGTGGATGCCGCCGAGTTCGGGGTCGTCGATCGACCGTCCGCTGCCGGCGGCACCGCGGTAGCCGAATCGCTCGGAGAGCGCACTGTCGGAGGCCGGAGCATCCACGAACTCGACCCCGTCGGGCCCGATCCGCACGCGGAACGCGGCGCGCTGTGTGCGGTTGTCGACCTCGAGGCGGGTGGTGGCCCAATTGACGATCCAGAGCAGTACCAGCGGGAGCAGGATGCCGAGCAGCAGCAGCGCCAGAGCGAGGAGCCCGACAGCGGCGGCATTGACCGGCCGGGTCGAAGTGAACACGATCGGCACCTCTTGCGTCAGCGCATCGCCGGCAGCGGAGGTGAAGGTGATCGGAGCGCTCGCCCGAACGCGGCTGTCGGCGGCCTCACCGTTGGTGACGCTGATCGGGATGACAGCCGTCGACCCCTGCGCCACCGTCACGCAGTTCTCGTACTTCCACTGCCAGGTGTCGCCGGCTCGACTGCCCGCGTCGCTCGTGATGGTCGGGGGCGATGCGATGCACACTGTGCCGTCGCCTCCCGCAGTCGGGCCGGCGACGGTGATCTCCCCTGTCGCGGTGCCGTCTCGTCCCTCGAGCGTGCTCAGCGCGACCGGCAGCGCCGACGACACCCGGGGGAACTCCGCCGGCAGCACCGTGGCCACGCGTTGCTGCGTCGTGATCGGCGCGAGCGTGTTGTGGACGGTCTGCAGCGGGTCGATGGAGGCCTCGACCGTCACCGTGGCGGTCGAGACCGTCGTCGGGATCGGGATGGAGATACTCCCGGTGGCGGGGTCGATCTGGGCGTCGGGGAGCGCGGTGACGGTGCCGTCGGAGCCGACCAGCCGCGCGGTGAAGGTGCGCGTGGTGAAGGCGGTGAGGTCGGCGGGCGTGCCGTCGGTGTGCTGCACCTGCGCCTTCAGCTGCGCGGAGGCCTGACCGTCGGCGCCGATCGAGATCGCATTCTTCGCGTCGAACACGATGCCGAGGTCGCTGTAGAGGAAGAGCGACTTCGTGCTGCCCGCATCGAGCTTCCACTTGCCGTGCGCCGACGCGGCATCCGTGGTCACGTCGATGACCGTCGCACCGTTCTGGTCGGTCGTCTTCAGCCACGACTGGCCGCTCGAGGCGGATGCCGCGGCAAGGCCCGACCCGGACGGCGGGGTCAGCGTCCAGTCGCCGCTGAGAACGATCCGGAAGCGCGCGACGCCCTGGTCGACCCAGAACGAGCCGTCGGCGTCGAAAGGCTGCGGATAGCCACCGCCGACCTGTGCGCTCAGCTGCAGGAACACCTGAGCGAGGGCGTCGGGGCTCGACGCCTCCACGAATGCGCCGTGCGCGTAGCCGGTCGGCATCGGCTGCTCACCGCAGCTCACGGTGCGGCCGTTGACGGTGCCCGTGCCCTCGACCAGCGGTTGCATCACCAGACCGGCCATGCCCGCGGCATCCGTCGTCGCAAGGAGTGCCCCGATCACCACGACCCCGGACTGGCGCATCGCGTTGAAGATGCCATAGCCACTCGCCGACGCACCCGAGGGATCGAGCTGCGCACCGCAGAGAGCGTTGAGGGCGTCGCGGTCTTCCGGCCCCTGACCGTCGGGAGCCTTGATGTCGATCAGCCCGTCGGTGAGCCACACCAGCATCTGGCATCCGCCATGGGTCTGCTGCTGCGCGGCGAGCTGGGACTGGGCACCCGCAAGCGCCGCCGGCCAGTTCGTGTAGCCGCTCGGAGTCTTGGCCTTGATCGCCGACGACAGCTGACCTGCGCCCCCCGCGGCCCAGGTCTGCCAGCCGATCGCCTCGGAGAAGTCGGTGCTGAAGAACCCGGCCGCCCAGTTCACGGTGGTGCCGTTGCCGATCGCACCGAGCTGTTCGAGGCTGTTCGCGAGAATCGCGGCACGCTGCATGTCGGGGTCGGATCCGGGCCCTCCGCCATCGGCTACCGCGAGCGAGCGCGAGCTGTCGACGAGGTAGTAGACGTTCAGCACATCGTTGGAGGCGAGGCACGTGCGCAGATCGGCGATCGCCTGCTGGCCAGAGTCGGAGAGCCCCCCGGTCGTCGCAGTGCGCACCGAGACGGTGCCAACGGTCGACGAATCGACGGATGCCGGGGCCGCCGTCGATCCCGCGCCGACAGCCTGCGCGGCCGAGGCGAGCGGCAAAGCGACCGCCATCAGCGCGGCGGCGGCAAGTGCAGCCCACCGCCTCACGAGAGACCCCACAATTCCGACAGCGGCACGCTGAGGTTGATCGCGTGCCACGCGCCGAGGACGATGCCGGCCGCCACCGCCCAGACCAGGGCTCTGCGGTAGGCCGGGCGCAGCACGAAGTTGCGGTTGCGGCGCAGACCGTTGCGCTGAAGGGTCGCATCCCACCCGTAGCAGGCGATCACCGTGAACGGCGTGAGCAGGTACCCGATGAGGCTCAGCCACCACTGCTCACTGATCACGAGCGGCAGCGGCACACCGAAGAAGCTCACCGGAGCCGTCGCCGCGACGGCGATGTAGACCGCGATGCCGAGGCTTACGAGCACGGCGCCGAGTCCGACCGACACGGGCATGGCACTCGCGACGACGCGCGAGCCGCGGACCATCGAGACGGGCTGACGTGCGGTCACGCCCCCGGTACGGGACGGCGGCGACGATGTGGACATGCGGACTGACCCCTCGTAATCCGGCCCGACGAACTCTGGCACGGCTTCCCAGAAGCCACGGGTAACTCTAGAGAGGCCGTCTGACATTCCGCTGTGGCGAGTTTCAGGATATGGCGGGTGAGACCTGTGCGCCTAGTGTGGCCGCGCCGTCGTCGGCGCAGGCAGCGCGCTCAGTCGAGGAAGAGTGCGCGCAGTCGCTTGGTCGTGAACACGAGGCCGACGGCGATCATCACCACGTAGTACAGCACGTGCCAGAGCATGTCCCACGACAGAGCGCCCGTCGTCAGTCCGCGGATCAGCTCGACACCATGCCAGAGCGGGAGCGCCCGCACGATCGCCTGCACCCAATCCGGATACACCGTGATCGGGAAGAACGTCGCAGAGAAGAGGAACATCGGCAGCAGCACGAAATTGAGGAGATCCATCTGCTGGAACGCCTTCATGTAACTCGTCACCGCCATGCCGATGCTCGCGAATCCGAACGCGATGAGCAGTACTGCGGGGATGGCCAGCAGAGCCGTCCACGCCAGGTTCAGGCCTGCGAACTGCATGATGATCAGGAAGCCGGTCGCATACAGCAGCCCCCTCAGCAGCGCGTAGAGGATCTCGCCGAGTGCGACATCCAAAGGCCCCAATGAGGTGGACAGCATGCCTTCGTAGAGCTTGCCGTAGTTGAGTTTGAAGAAGACGTTCCAGGTGGAGTCGTAGATCGCGCCGTTCATGGCGGATACCGCGAGCAGCGCCGGCGCGATGAATGCGGCGTAGCTGACCTCGAGGCCGGTCGTGGTCTGCACCGTGCCGATCAGCTTGCCGAGGCCGAGACCCATCGACAACAGGTAGAACACGGGCTCGAAGAACCCCGACAGCACGACCAGCGCGCTGGAGGACCGTGCGGCGATGAGTCCGCGCTGCACGACGGCGCCGGGGTTGCCCGCCCAGAGCGCGCGCACTCCGCCTCGGCGCACCGCGGGCGCCTCGATGACGGTCATCGCGCGAGCCTCCGCTCGAAGACGCGACGCCCGAGCAGGACACCGACCAGGGCGAGCAGGAGGAGGAACAGCAGGTGCCAGACGAACAGCGGGTCACCCATCGGGTCGCCATATGTGAGCGCTCGGCCGGCCTCTGAGGCGTGCCAGAGGGGCGAGATCCAGCCGATCCATGCCAGCCACCAGGGGAGTGCGTCGAGCGGGAAGAAGGTGCCCGAGAACAGGAACATCGGCATGAAGAGGAACCGCTGCACGAGGGCGAACTGGCCCTTGTCGTTCTCGAGCGACGCGGCGTAAGCCATCAGCGGGGTGCCGAAGGCCCAGCCTCCCATGATGGCCACGAAGATCGAGATCCACCCGACGGCCGGGTGCGGCACCGCCCCGAAGGCCCACACGAAGGCGTAGTAGGCGACCGCGACCACCAGCATCCGCGCCGTTGCTCCGTAGATCACGCCGTAGGCGGTCTGCGTGGACGACAGCGGAGACGCGTTGAAGCCGTAGAAGTAGCGGCGCCACGTGAAGCCCGACATCACCGGGTAAGTGAACTCTTCGGAGGCGACCGAGATCGCCGCGGTCATGAGCAGCGCCGGAGCGACGAACACGAGGTAGGAGACCTCGACGCCGTTGTCGACGATCGGCGCTTTCAAGAGTGCGGCAAGGCCCAGCACCAAGCCGAGCAGATAGACGATCGGCTGGCCGAGGGCTCCGATGACGATGGTCCAGCCGTAGGCGCGCATGGCCCGCACCATGTGCTCGGTGACGTACCACGAGCCGTAGCGCCGGGGCTTGCGCGCCCACTCGAACGCCTCGGCACGCAGTTCGTCGAGGCTGGGCTGCACGATGGCGGCGTCGCTCATTCGATCAGCGTCCGTCCGGTGAGGCGCAGGAACACATCCTCGAGGCTGGAGCGGCGCACGAGAGATGTGATCGGCGCGAGGCCCAACTCGACCACGCGGGTGAGGGCGGCTTCGCCGTCTGCGGCGTAGATCAGGATGCGGTCGGGCAGCACTTCGACGCTGTCGCCGATGCCCCGCAGCTGCGGCGCGACCTGCTCGTTGCGGTCGGAGCCGAATCGCACTTCGAGCACTTCACGGCTGGAGTACTCGCGGATGAGGGATGCCGGGGTGCCTTCGGCCATGATGCGGCCCTTGTCGACCACAATCAGGCGATCGCAGAGCTGCTCGGCCTCGTCCATGTAGTGCGTCGTGACCACGAGAGTCGTGCCGCGCTCTTTCAGCCGGAACAGGCGATCCCACAGCACATGGCGGGCCTGCGGGTCGAGGCCC
>JAHIOK010000155.1 GCA_018895315.1 Actinomycetota bacterium
AGCAGCCCGGCCAGCTGACCCCCGGCAGAATCTCCGCCGAGCACCACCCGGTGGGGATCGCCGTTGAACTCGGCGATGTGGTCGACAACCCACGCGAGCGCCGCGGTGCCGTCGCGGAGCATCTCCGACATCGTCGCCTTCGGCGCCTTGCGGTACTCGACGTTGACGACGACGAGTCCCGCTTCGGCCTGTGCCGCACAATAGCTGCCCACCGTGCGCTTGCTGCCCGAGGTCCACCCGCCGCCATGGAAATACACGTAGACGGGTGCCGGCCGATCAGCGGAGATCAGCGGCACGATGACGTCCAGCCGCTGCTCGACGCATCCCCGACCGCCGTAGTCGATGTCGGTCTCGACGACGACATCTCGGGATGCCCCCCGTTCGAATCGACGTCGTTCGAGCGGTCCGATCGCCGACATCGCCGCCCGCCAGAGCCACACCGGCAGGCGCGGAGCGAGAAGGCGGGGCAGCATCATGGTGCCACGGTAGGCGCTCGCCATGTGTGCCGCCTGCGCGCACGATGTGCGCGGCCTGGGCATGACCAGCGGCTGCCTCAGGCTCCGATCGAGACGTCGAACAGCAGGCCGAGCGCGTACGTGACCGCGGCGGCACCGAATCCGATCATCAGCTGACGCAGGGCTCGGCGCAGCGGCGGACCGCCGGAGAGCAGCCCGACCATCGCGCCGGTCGACATCAGGGCGATTCCCACCAGCACGAGGGCCACGACGACGGCGGAGAGCCCCTCCAGCCCGAGGATCCAGGGCAGCACCGGGATGATCGCGCCGGAGGCGAAGAACAGGAAGCTCGAGATCGCCGCTCCCCACGCGCCCCCGACCACTTCGTGCGCGTCTCCCACCTCGTCATCGCGTCGGTACGGCAGCGAGCGGTCGGCCGACTGCGCGGCCTCCACGACAGCGCGAGCCTGATCGAGGGCCTCTTCGGGCGCAAGGCCCCGCGTGCGATAGACGAGTGCGAGTTCATTCGCGTCGAGGTCGAGGTCGGGCAGCACGTGGTCGGCGTAGTTGCTGGGTTCGGTCGCCTCCAGCAGCTCACGCTGCGAGCGCACCGAGACGAACTCCCCCGCACCCATCGAGAGAGCACCGGCCAGGAGCCCCGCCACACCGCTGAACAGGACGAACTGCGGGGCGACGCCGGTCGCGCCGATACCCATCACCAGCGCGAGGTTCGACACGAGTCCGTCGTTCGCCCCGAAGACCGCGGCACGGAAGGTTCCGGAGAGACGCCGCCTGCCCCGGGCGGCCAGCCCCCGCACGACCTCGCGGTGGATCTTCTCGTCGGCGCGCATGGCGGGCGTGGCGAACGGATCGTCGTCGTACGGCGAGCGGTCCTCGGCGTTCTGCGCCAGGGCCAGTACGAAGATCGACCCGAAGTGCTTCGCCAACCAGCCGAGCAGCACCGTGCTCGTGGACGCCCGCGGCAGACGGGACGGTTCGCCTCCGAGCAGCGCCAGCCAGTGCGCTTCGTGCCGGCCCTCCGCCTCGGCGAGATCGAGCAGGATGTCGCGCTCCTCGCCGGTGCGATGCGCGGCGAGCTGGCGGTACACACGCGCTTCGGCTCGTTCGTTGACGAGGTATCGCGCCCACCGTCGACGATCGCTCGAGGTCGGCTGGGGGGACACGCTCACGAAAACCTCCGGGCCTGTGGTGACGGGGACTTCCCGAGGCTAACGGGGCGAACAGGCGATTGCGGTGCCGTTGCGCTTCTTCGGAGCATTTCGGCTCTCCGAACGAGCGCGGCCGCGTCAGGAGCGCACGCGAGAGCGCAGCACGTCGATGCGCGATTGCAGCTGCGCCACCGTCGCATGCGACACGGCGGGTCCCCCGCAGATTCGTCGGAGTTCGGAATGCACCATCCCGTGCGGCTCGCCGCTCTGCCGGGCGTACAGCCCGACGAGGCTGTTCAGCAGCTGGCGCTGTTCCACGAGCGTGCGATGCAGTGCCTGGGGCAGCGCCGGCTCTACCGCGACATCCACCGACTTCTCGCGCTCTTCGCGCGCATGCCGATGCCGCCCCTGCCGCGCCTGTCGCTGCATCAGCAGCTCGTGCACGTGCTCGGGTTCGAGCAGTCCTGGGAGCCCCAGAAACTCCTCCTCCTCGGGCGTGCCGGGCACGGCGAGCTGGCCGAACTCCTTGCCGTCGAACAGCACGCGATCGAAGTGGGCGAGTGAGCCGAGCGCCTGGTAGGTGAACTCCTGCTCGAGAGCGTCGGATGCCTTCTCCTCGCGCTCCGCGGCATCCATCATGTCTTCTTCGGCGTTCCACTCGTCGTCGTCGCTGTCGCGATCGAGCGCGTGGTCGCGCTGGCGTTCGAGCTCATTCGCGAGAGCGAGGAGCTGCGGCACGTTCGGCAGGAAGACGCTGGCGGTCTCGCCGCGACGGCGTGCCCGCACGAAGCGCCCGATCGCCTGGGCGAAGAAGAGCGGAGTCGACGCTGAGGTCGCATAGACGCCGACGGCGAGACGCGGAACGTCCACCCCCTCGGACACCATGCGCACGGCCACCATCCACCGGCTCGTGCCCGACCCGAACTCCTCGATGCGCGACGAGGATTCGGCTTCATCGGAGAGCACGATCGTCGGGGCCTCCCCGCTGATCTCGTGCAGGATCGCGGCGTAGGCGCGTGCGGCGGTCTGATCGGTCGCGATCACCAGGCCACCGGCATCCGGAACCTGTTCGCGCACTTCCGTCAACCGACGGTCGGCCGAGCGCAACACCGCGCCGGAGTCGCTCCTCGTCCATGCGGGCGGCCTGCTCTCCGCGCTCTCGACGTACTTCGAGCTGTCGTGGGACCGCGCGTACCCCCTGTGGCCCAACCGCG
>JAHIOK010000156.1 GCA_018895315.1 Actinomycetota bacterium
GCGATCACTCGGGCGCGGGCCGATCTGCTGCTGACAGGGTCGCAGTGGGGCGGGCAGCTCACGGCCCGTCAGCCGAGTCGCTACCTCGTGGAGATGATCGACGCGCTCGAGCTCGAGCCGATCGTGCCCGCAGACGCGGGGGAGAACCCCTATCTGAACCGCGGCGGGCAGGTCCTCTCGTGGCCGCTCGATCCGCTCGGCGCCCGCGGTGATGCGGTGCGTGCGGCGGCCGCCGCGGTCATTGCGGCGGCGGAGGCGCGCGAGGAAGAACCTGATGAGGTGCTCACGCGACTCCTGGCCGAGCGCGACGCGCGTGCGACGGTCGCCGGCGTCGAGCCGCCGACCCGCATTCCCGCGTCGCGCTTCAAGGACTACGTGACCGACTACTCGAGCACGGTCGCTGCGCTGGCGCGCCCGCTTCCGGAGCGACCGTTCCGCCAGACGCGCCTCGGCACGCTGTTCCATGCCTGGGTGGAACAGAGATCCGGACGCGCCGGCATCGGCGCGTCACCCGATGACGCGCTGTGGGAGGTGGATGCCGACGAGGACGAGTCGGAGGCCTCCGTTGAAGACGCCGCCGATCTCCTTCGGCTACAGGCGGCCTTCGAACGCTCGGAGTGGGCAGACCTTGCTCCGCTCGAGGTGGAGACCGAGATCGACTTCACCCTCGCGACACCCGACGGAACATCCCACGTCGTGATCTGCAAGCTCGACGCCGTGTACCGCAGAGAAGATCGCGGCGGTCGCATAGAGATTGTCGATTGGAAGACCGGCCGACCGCCGGTGGGCGAACAAGAACGCGAGGAGCGGATGCTGCAGCTCGCGCTGTACCGCGTGGCCTATCACAAGCGGCATGGTGTGCCACTTGATGCGATCGATGTCGCGTTGTACTACGTCGCCCACGATCTGGTGGTGCGCGGAGATGCCGTCTACTCGGAGCCCGAACTGGCCCAGCGATGGAGTGCGGCGCGCGAGGCCCGCTCTGCGTCGGCCTGATCGGCAGTCTGCGCGTCGACGGTGTCTGATTCGCTGCGCAGGGTGGTGATGTCGATGGGCGCGGTCGAGGTGTCGTCGGATGGTGGCAGAAGCGGTGCTCCCGTCGTCCCTGAGCGCAGCGGAGCGACGGGCACGGTGTCATCCGCGGGGGCCAAGGGTGCAGCGGTGTGGTCGGAATCGGCTTCGTCGTCCGCGTCGTCGGCACCAAAGAACGATGACAGCATCGCCGGATCGTACGCATCGGTCTGCATCGACGTGTCGTGTGCGGCGCTCGACGCCGGAACGCGGTCCAACAGCGCAATGGCGTCTTCGACATCGAGGACCGTCCCCGCGATGAGGTCGTCGTCGCGCACTCCGTCGGCGAGCGATTCGAGCAGGCCTACGGCATCGTCTACGACTTCATCACGTCCGGCCTCGTGCCCGTGCACCAGCCATTTCGCGAACTCGAGTTCGGCGTACAGGCGAGCGCGGATGCGGACGGCGGCGTCAGGCGCGCGATGGGCGTGCGCTGCATACGACTCGAACACGTCTTCCGCTGCGAGCGGTGCCGAGGCCAGCCAGCGCAGGTCGATGGCAGGGTCGCCTACGGCGAGGCCGTGCCACTCCAGGATTCCGACAACCCTCGGACCGGCAGCGGAGTCGTCGTCCAGGAGGAAGTCATCAGCCGCCGCGCCACCGAGCACGACGGTCGACTCGAACCGCCAAAGGGCATCGTTCGCGATCGCACGACGCCACCGCGACAGCAGAGATACAGGGGCGCGGCTCGTCGCGTCGACGCGGTCGAGGAGACCCGACACGTCGTCTCGCAGCTGAGTGGAGGTTTGCGCCGACAGGCCTTCGGCACGCACGATCGACGACGGCATAGCGTGGACGGCCGCCAATGCGGCCCCGATCGCGGTGGCAGCGCCCCGGCCGGGTGGCAGGTGCGCGGCATCCACGCGGAATCCGTCGACGAAGTCCACCACGATCGCGCGATCAGCGCCTTGGCCGCTCTCACCGAGAAGCTCGGGAACCTGGAACGGCAGCAGTGCGCGAACTCCTGGCGTCAGCGTGCGGAGGGCGCGAGCCTGAGCGGCCAGCTCCGTGGCGGCGGCAGCATCGGTCGGAGTGCGGACGACGACCTGGCGGCCGTCATCGAGGTCGACGAGCGCCGTGTCGTAGCGCCCGTTGGCTCCTTCGGTCAGTGCTCTGACGCCGACGACTCCTACTCGAGGAAGAGCCGACGTGACGGTCGCGGCTAGAGTGAGTGGGGAGCGTGCCATGCCCTCCAGGGTAGGTCGGAGACGGCCGCGGGGCACCGCGCCACGCCCTGCAGAGAGGTATCGATGACCGCGGAGCACGACCTTCGCCGGCACGAGTCGGCACGCACCCAGATCGATCGATCGGGCGCTGAGCGCAGCATCCCGAACCTGCTCGAGAACGCTCGATCGGATGCCTCGACGCGTGTGCTCGTCGTACACGGTGATGCTGCCCCGCTGGCCAGCGCGAACGCGCTGCATTTCGTCCGACCGGGAGATGTCGTGGATGCGGCAGAGTGGGCGTTCCTCGGTCGCACCTCGGACGGCACCGCGGTGCTCGCCGCTTTCTTGTCGGCCGATGCGGAGGTGCCCTTCGGCGCCCCTGCCGGATGGGGCTCGCTCCGTGTGGTCGGCGGAGAACTCGGCGAAGCAGATGCGGATTCCTTCGTTGCGGCGCTGAGCCTCGGCCGGTGGCTGCGCGGCGCCCCGTTCTGCCCCGCGTGCGGGGCGCGTACCGAGGTGCGCAACGCGGGATGGTCGCGCGTCTGCCCTGAGTGCGGCCGCGAGCACTTCCCGCGCACCGACCCGGCGGTGATCGTCACCATCGGCAGCGCGACCGATCCCGATCGACTGCTCCTCGGGTCTAATGCCCTCTGGGGAGCGGATCGCTACTCGTGCTTCGCAGGATTCGTCGAGGCCGGTGAGACGCTCGAGGCAGCGGTGGCACGTGAGGTCGAAGAGGAGAGCGGCATCCGGGTCGCCTCGGTGCAGTACTTCTCATCGCAGGCGTGGCCGTATCCGCGGTCGCTCATGCTGGGGTTCCACGCGATCGCCGCCGACGACGACACGGCTCGCGCCGACGGCGAGGAGATCGCGCAGGTGCGCTGGTTCGACCGCTCCGAGATCGCGGCGGCATTCGCGGGCGAAAGTGACATCGTGCTGCCCGGCACCGCGTCGATCGCGCACCGTCTGATCGCCGACTGGCTCGCGTCGTGACGTCGTCGGCCCTGGAGGGGCTCGATGAACGCCAGCTCGAGGCCGTCA
>JAHIOK010000157.1 GCA_018895315.1 Actinomycetota bacterium
GCTCGTCGTCCACGACGAGGATGCGAGGTGCGGTCATAGAGCCATACTGGCACCCGATTGCTTCGATTTGCTGGATATCGACTGCGTCGCGTCAGGCCGCGAGTTCGTCCGCGTCGAGGATCGTGTAGCTGTAGCCCTGCTCGGCGAGGAATCGCTGACGGTTCTGGGCGAAGTCCTGGTCGACGGTGTCGCGTGCGATCAGGGTGTAGAAACTCGCCGTGTGCCCCGATTTCTTCGGCCGCAGCAGCCGACCCAGGCGCTGGGCCTCCTCCTGTCGGGACCCGAAAGAGCCCGACACTTGGATCGCGACGGATGCCTCGGGCAGGTCGATCGAGAAGTTCGCGACCTTCGACACCACGAGCAGCGAGATCTCGCCCACTCGGAACGCCTGGTAGAGCTGTTCGCGCTCGTCGATGGGCGTCGCGCCGGTGATCTTCGGGGCGTGCAATGCCTCGGCGAGCACGTCGATCTGGTCGAGGTACTGGCCGATGACCAGGATGCGTTCGCCCTTGTGCCGCTCGACCAGCGAGCGGACCACGCCGATCTTCGCCGCCGCGGTGGATGCCAGCCGGTAGCGCTCGTCATCTGCGGCCGCCGCGTATTCGAGACGCTCGCCCGCGGGCAGATCGACGCGGACTTCGTAACAGGCGGCGGGGGAGATGAAGCCCTGGGCTTCGATCTCCTTCCACGGAGCGTCGAAGCGCTTGGGGCCGATCAGGCTAAAGACGTCGCCTTCGCGGCCGTCTTCGCGCACCAGCGTGGCCGTGAGGCCGAGACGTCGCCGCGCCTGCAGGTCGGCGGTCAGCTTGAAGACGGGAGCGGGCAGCAGGTGCACCTCGTCGTATACGACGAGCCCCCAGTCGAGGGCGTCGAGCAGCGCGAGGTGGGCATACTCGCCCTTCCGCTTCGCCGTCAGGATCTGGTAGGTCGCGATCGTGACCGGCTTGATCTCCTTGGACTGGCCGGAGTACTCGCCGATCTCCTCGGGGGTCAGCGAGGTGCGCCGCAGCAGCTCGTCGCGCCACTGCCGGGCGCTGACGGTGTTGGTCACCAGGATGAGAGTCGTCGTCTTGGTCTCCGCCATGGCGCCCGCGCCCACGAGCGTCTTGCCCGCGCCGCAGGGCAGCACCACGACACCTGAGCCGCCCTCGGTGAAGATATCGACGGCTTTGCGCTGATACGGGCGCAGCCGCCACTCGGATTCGTCGAGCTCGATCGGATGCGGCGTTCCCGGCGTGTAACCGGCCAGGTCTTCGGCGGGCCAGCCGATCTTGAGCAGCTCCTGCTTGATCTGACCGCGGGCCCACGCGTCGACCACGAAGATTCCGGGGGACGGGTGGCCGAGCAGGAGAGGCTGGATGCGCTTGTTCTTCGAGACTTCGGCGAGCACCGCGGCATCCGTCGATCGCAGCAGCAGCACGCCGTCTTCACCGTCGACGGTGCCGCGCTCGATGACGAGCCGGCCGTAGCGGGCGACGGTCTCGCGCAGATCGATCGACACCGAGGGGGGAACGGGGAAGCGCGACCAGCGCTCCAGCGTTCCCAGCATGTCTTCGGCGTCGTGACCCGCGGCACGCGCGTTCCACAGTCCGAGGCGGGTGATGCGGTACGTGTGGATGTGCTCGGGTGCGCGCTCGAGCTCGGCGAAGATCGCGAGCTCGTGGCGCGCGTTCTCTGCGTCCGGGTGGGCCACTTCGAGCAGCACAGTCCGGTCGCTCTGCACGATAAGGGGACCGTCAGCCATAACGTTCGATCCTACCGGCCGCATCGATGGGTGGACGCCGTCGGGAACGGTCCGAAGGTCACGCCGGGTGCACGCTGACGATGCTCGAGAGCGGCAGTGTGCGCTCCACGTCGGCACCGCGGTCGCGACCGCGCAGTCGCCCGCCGCCCAGACCCGTGGCATCCAGGGTGAATCCTCGCGTGCTGCCGTCGGGCAGACGCACGACGACCGTGACCGCGGAGCGGGCGCGCACGGCCTGATCGAGCTCGCGCTCGAGCCACGCGGCATCCGATCCGGAATCCTTGCTCGCCCGAAGCGTCGCGATGAGTTCGGCATACGTCTGCGCGTCAGTGAGGGTGCTCATGCCGCCGCGCACGCCTCTGCGTCGCCGCAGCGGTTCGGGCGCGCCGTCGGCGTCGATCGCGATCACCGGATAGCGCGCGTCGGCGAGCGCCCAGTACACGGCGTCGCGCGGAACACGCGAGACCAGGCTGCCCGTGGAATGCACGAGCCCGATCGCGCGCAGCGCCTGGTCGACCGCGATCGTGTCGATGAGCTGGGCGTCGTCGCTGTGCACGCGGGTGTTGCCGGATGCCTCGTCGACACCGACCCGCACGAGCCCGTGGCGTGCGGCGGTGCGGTCGATGAGGTATTCGAGGGGTTGCGGGATTCCGGTGAGCGAGATCTCGGAGAGGAACTCCCTGATGGAGTCCGCGGTCTCGCCGAGCGCGACCGCTGTGCCGAGCGAATCGGCACTGAACCGATACGTCGACGCTTGTGCGCGCGACTCGCGGTGCGCCATCGACCGCAGCCGCAGATCGAGTCCCGGGAGCAGCGGACCTGGCGAGATCGCCGTGAGGTCGGCCTGCAGGTAGACGCGGTCGATCTCGGCCGGGATCAACGACACGAGGGCCGCGGTGTCGGGAGGGCCCCCGGTGCGGGCCGAACGGGTCCACGGCGGCTCGGCGCCGTCGGCGGTCACCAAGCCCCAGCGGCGCGCCCGGCGCTGCAGAGTGGTGGCGCGATCGGGCCACGCCGTGTCGAGAGGGTAGGCCTGCGCCCAGCCGGAAAGGGGAGCAACATCGCCCTCGGGCATCCGCACTCCATGGGGCACGCGCTGCCAGAATGCGGCGGCAACCGTCTCCCACTTCGCGGGCGAGGTGCCATGCAGCCACTGTTCGCCCTCCGTCGTCACCAGCCACTGGCGCTCGGAGGCTGCGATGAGCCCCGCATCTGCCGCGGCGGCGACGAGGTCATCGAGCTCTTCTGCGTCGGCGACCACGCCGGTCTCGATGAATCCGCGGCGGTCGACCGCGCTCACGGCGCCGGTCGCGGTCGTGGTCAGCGGCGAGTCGACCGATGCGACGATCACATCGGTCAGCGCGGCGACCGCGGTGAGCGCGCGCTCGGCGGCCTCGGCGGCGGCCGCCTCGGAAGACGGCTGCGCAGGCTCGGCAACGGTGTGAGGGTCGAACGCCGTCGGATTCGCCGCGATCGCGACGTTCAGGCGCGTGGAGACGATGGTGAAAGGCTGGCCGTCCTCGCCCATCAGACCTCGACGACGGAGGGTGTCGCGGACGACCGCGTCGGCGACGACGGTGGAGGCGGCGATGGCATCGCGCAGGGCCATGAGTTCGAAGCGCGTCAGTGCGGCGAGTGCGCGATCGACGGATGCCGGGTCGAGCAACGCTGCCGCCGCGTCGAAGAAGTCGTGCCAGTTCGAGGCCGCCGAAACGCCGCGAGCGGCGAAGATCTCGGCGATACCGTCATCCGGCAGTGCCGCGAGTGCTGTCGCCAGCGCTCGCTCGTCGGAAGTGCCGGACATATCGTCAGCCGCCTTTGTTCGCCCGTGCCCTTCGCACGAAGCTCATGACGAGCATTGACACGATCATCACGAAGGCGATCGGCAGCGCAATCAGGGGCAGCACGGCGATGAGCGGCCAGATTCCCGCGGTGAAGTCGGTGACTCCGAGCGGACGCGCGAGAATCACGGCAAAAAAGCACAGGATCGAAACCAAGGTCAGTCCGAGGGACATGAAAGCGAGGATCCGGTCGATACGTCGGACCGGAACATCTTCGCCAGGGCTGCGGGTGCTCATCACCATCAGCCTACTCGGTGACAGGCGTGCTCTAGGCTGGAAGGTGGGCCCATCGGCCCCATATCCGCATGCCCGCTTTCGTGCGGGCCGTTTCCAGCGAGGTTCCCATGCCCACCGGCAAGGTCAGGTTCTACGACGAGGAGAAGGGGTTCGGCTTCATCAGCTCTGATGACGGCCAGGACGTCTTCCTGCACGCCAGCGCCCTCCCCAGCGGCGCGCCCGGTCCCAAGCAGGGCTCGCGCGTCGAGTTCGGCGTCGCCGACGGCAAGCGCGGTCTGCAGGCGCTCTCCGTGCGCGTGCTCGAAGCTCCGCCCAGCCTGTCGAAGGCGCAGCGCAAGCCCGCCGACGACATGGCGATCATCGTCGAAGACCTCGTGAAGCTGCTCGATGGCATCGGTGGCGACCTGCGCAGCGGGCGCTACCCGAGCAACGCCCTCGGCAAGAAGATCGCAGCGATGATGCGCAAGGTCGCGGATGACTTCGACGCCTGAGCCCGACAGTGCTCCGGCGATCGCCGACGAGCAGCTGCTCGCCGCGCACGATCTCGCTCTGACCGCGTTGCGGGAGATCACTCCGGCAACCACGATCGGTGAGCCCGCGGGGCACCGGATCGAGGCCGAAGGCGTCGTCTCGCTGCTGTTCCAGAACCGGATGGAGGGCTACCCGGGCTGGTTCTGGACGGTGAGCCTCGCCCGCGTCGAGGACGCCGACCCGACCGTGCTCGAAGTGGAACTGCTGCCCGGCGATCACGCGCTTCTCGCGCCCGACTGGGTGCCGTGGGCCGTGCGTCTGGCCGAATATCAGGCGCAGCAGGTACTGCTGGCCGAAGAAGCACTGGCTGCCGGTGTCGTCGACGACGAAGAACTCGACGAAGACGAACTCGGCGATGAGCTGGACGAAGACGACGACCTCGACGACGACGACGTCGAGGACCTGGATGCTGCCGACTTCGACATCGATGGATCGCGCCACCTGCACGCCGGCGACGTCGACGGCGTCGACATCGACGAGCTCGACGAGGCCGCCGACACGGAGGCCGAGGCATCCGATGCTCTCGATGACCTGAGTGCCGACGACTCCGATGACGCGTCCGACGAGGACGACTTCGACGAAGACGAGTTCCTCCGCGAGGTGTGACCCCCGCGGAGGGCCGATCCGCTACAGGTTCTCGACGGTGAAGTCGATGCAGCGGATGAGCTGACGCACGTCTTCCGGCTCGATCGATGTGAACGTCGCGATGCGCAGCTGGTTGCGGCCGAGCTTGCGATAGGGCTCGGTGTCGACGATGCCGTTGGCGCGCAGGCTCTTCGCGATCGCTGCCGCGTCGATGCTGTCGTCGAAGTCGATGGTCGCGACCACGGGGGAGCGGTCTGCCGGATCGGTGACGAACGGCGTCGCGAACGAGGATGCCTCAGCCCAGTCGTACAGCGCCTGCGACGACTCGTGGGTGCGGGCATCGGCCCACTGCAGACCACCGTTGTCGATGATCCACCGCAGCTGCTCGTCGAGCAGGAACAGTGTCGTCAGCGCCGGGGTGTTCAGCGTCTGGTTCAGGCGCGAATTGTCCAGCGCGTTCTTCAGGCTGAGGAATTCCGGGATGTAGCGGCCGGATGCGGCGATCCGCTCGATGCGCTCGATCGCGGCGGGCGAGACCAGAGCCAACCAGAGGCCGCCGTCCGAACCCAGGTTCTTCTGCGGGGCGAAGTAGTAGACGTCGGCGTTGAGCGCGGAGAAGTCGATGCCGCCGGCAGCGCTCGTCGCATCGACGATCGTGAGGGCGCCGTCGTCGCCGTGCACGCGCTCGACGGGGGCGGCGACGCCGGTGGAGGTCTCGTTGTGCGGCCAGGCGTAGACGTCGACGCCCTCGACCGGCACCGCGTGGCTGCGGGTGCCCGGGTCGGCCTTGCGCACGTCGGGGGCTTCGAGCCAGGGGGCGCCGGCGGCCGCGGCGAACTTGCCGCCGAACTCGCCGAAGACGAGGTTCTGGCTGCGGCGTTCGATGAGGCCGAACGATGCGGCATCCCAGAACGCCGTCGATCCGCCCACGCCGAGGATGACCTCGTAGCCATGCGGCACGCCGAACAGCTCGCCGGTGCGCGAGCGGACGCGTCCGACCAGATCCTTCACGGGAGCCTGGCGGTGCGAGGTTCCGAGGAGGGCGGCGCCGGGGCCCATCAGTGCTTCGAGCTGCGCGCCGCGCACCTTCGACGGGCCACACCCGAATCGACCATCGGTGGGCAGGAGTTCACGGGGCAGCTCGACGTGGGGCATGCTTCCGATTCTATGGCGCGAACACTGGCGTGCCCGGCGTCATGACAGTGGGCACGACCACACGGGATGCCCGGCGGTTATCGGGGCTATGGTTGCGACACGGGGCTCGTCTCGGGCTCCCGAACAGAGGGCGTCACCGTGTCAGACAAGTCCCCGAAGAAGTCCTCCAGCAAGACCGCCGCAACGCGCACGCTGAAGGAGAAGCGCGTCGATAAGAAGGCGAAGGTCGCGCACCGTGCAGGCAACGACGTGAGCGAAGCCGCACACCGCAAGTAGGCGGTGATCGATCGCGGCCCTCTGTCGCGGATGCGGGAGGGCCGCGATCGGTGCGCCCCCGGTGTGGGCGCTCAGAGATAGGCTTACCTAACAAGACCACTGCGGAGAGCAAGCGATGACCGATCTGATCGACACCACTGAGATGTACCTGCGCACGATCCTCGAGCTCGAAGAAGAGAACATCGTGCCGCTGCGTGCGCGCATCTCGGAGCGCCTGGGTCACTCCGGCCCCACCGTCTCGCAGACCGTCGGGCGGATGGAGCGCGACTGCCTCGTCGTCGTCTCCGACGACCGCAGCCTCGAGCTGA
>JAHIOK010000158.1 GCA_018895315.1 Actinomycetota bacterium
GACATGATGGTGCTGGTCGCGGTCGGGGTCGGCGCCGGCTGGCTCTACAGCCTGATCATCACTCTGACAGGCGGCGGCGAGGTGTTCTACGAGGCCGCCACCGTGCTGGCCACCTTCGTGCTCCTGGGCCATTGGGTGGAGATGCGGGCCCGCGGCGGTGCGAACGACGCGATCCGGCGGCTGCTGGAGCTCGCCCCGGCTCGCGCGGTCGTCCTCCGCGACGGCAACGAGGTCGAGATCCCCACGTCCGAGGTCGTCCCGGGCGATCTGATGCTGATCCGGCCCGGTGCGAAGGTCCCCACCGACGGGGAGGTCGAGGAGGGCGAGTCGGAGGTCGACGAGTCGATGGTCACCGGCGAGTCGATGCCGGTGGAGAAGGCGCCCGGGTCGGAGGTGATCGGCGCGACCGTGAACACCGTCGGCACCCTCCGGGTGCGGGCCACGAAAGTCGGCGCCGACACGGCGCTGGCGCAGATCGTGAAGCTGGTGCAGGAGGCGCAGAACTCCAAAGCGCCGGGGCAGCGCCTCGCCGACCGGGCCGCGTTCTGGCTCGTCCTGGTCGCCCTGATCGGCGGCACCCTGACGTTCCTGGTGTGGTTCCTCGCCGGGGCTGAGCTGCCGATGGCGATCCTGTTCGCCATCACCGTCGTCGTCATCACCTGCCCCGACGCGCTCGGCCTCGCTACCCCGACCGCGATCATGGTCGGCACCGGCCTGGGCGCGAAGCGGGGTGTGTTGTTCAAGAACGCGTCCGGGATCGAGACCGCCGCGCACATCAACACGGTCGTGCTGGACAAGACCGGCACCCTCACCAAGGGAGAACCGGAGGTCACCGACTACCTCCCGGTCGGCATGGACGACCTCGAGCTGCTCTCCCTCGCCGCCGCGCTCGAACGGGAATCCGAACACCCTCTCGCGAAAGCGATCGTGCAGTACGCCGACAGCCGCGATATCCCCCGTCGCACCGCGACCGCGTTCCGCAACGTCACCGGGCAGGGCGCGATCGCGACCGTCGATGGTCGCCAGGTGGTGCTCGGCAACGCCCGCCTGATGGCCGCCGAAGGGATCGACATCGCCCCGGTCGCCGCCCAGCAGCAGGCCCTCGCCGACGGCGGACGCACCGCGATCATGTTCGCCGTCGACGGGCAGATCGCCGGCGTCATCGCCCTCGCCGACGCCCCTCGCGACACCGCCAAAGCCGCCATCGACGCCCTGCACGAGCAGGGCATCGAGGTGGCGATGCTCACCGGGGACAACAAGCCCACCGCCGACCGGATCGCCGCTCTCCTCGGCATCGACACCGTGATCGCGGATGTGCTCCCCGAGGACAAGTCCGCGAAGGTCGCCGAGCTGCAGAAGACGGGCAAGAAGGTCGCGATGGTCGGCGACGGCGTCAACGACGCCCCCGCCCTCGCCCAGGCCGACCTCGGCATCGCGATCGGCGCCGGCACCGACGTCGCCATCGAGACCGCCGACGTGGTCCTGATGCGCTCGGACCCGCTCGATGTTGCGATCGCACTCAAGATCGGCAAGGGCACACTGCGAAAGATGCGGCAGAACCTGGGCTGGGCCATCGGATACAACGCCGCCGCCCTCCCCATCGCCGCTGGCGTGTTCTACCCGGCGTTCGGGATCATGCTGTCCCCGGAGATCGCCGCCCTGTCGATGTCCGGTTCCTCCGTGATCGTCGCCGTCAACGCCCTCCTCCTCAAGCGGCTCCGCCTGCCCGCCCAGGCGCCCGCTGCGACGACCATGCAGAAGGAGCCCGAACATGCCTGACCGTCCGCTCTCTCCCACACCGTCCTCCCCGATGCTGCTGACCCGACGAGGTGTGCTCGGACTCGGACTGGGCGCCGTCGCGGCAGCCGTGCTCGCCTCCTGCACCCCCGCGCCGCAATGGGTGACACCCACCGGCGCAGCGGTGTCCGGCACGGAGAAGAACCGCGGCGGCACCGGCCGAGTCACCACCGTCGACCTCACCGCCGCCCCCACCACGCTCGACCTGGCCGGTACCTCCGCCGCCACCTGGGCGTTCGGAGGTATCCCCGCCCCGGTAATCCGGCTCACCGCAGGCGACACGCTGAAAGCGACCGTCCGCAACCAGCTCGACGCGGACACCTCCGTGCACTGGCACGGACTCGCCCTCCGCAACGACATGGATGGGGTCCCTCCGGTAACCCAAGCCCCCATCGCCCCGGGCGGACAGTTCGCATACGAGTTCGTCACCCCGCATCCGGGCACCTACTGGTTCCACCCCCACGTCGGCCCGCAACTGGACCACGGCCTCTACGGTGCGCTCATCATCGACGACCCGGACGAGAAGGTGACGTGGGACGACGAATGGGTGCTGATCCTCGACGACTGGCTCGACGGCGTCACCGCCACCCCGGACCAGGTCCTCACCGACCTCTCGAAGGGCATGGGAGACATGGGCGGGATGGGCGACATGTTCATGCGGATGGGCAACACCCTCATGGGCGCCACCTCCGACCTGCTCGGCGGCGACGCCGGCGACGTCTACTA
>JAHIOK010000159.1 GCA_018895315.1 Actinomycetota bacterium
CGCCCTCGCGGTTCGCGATCGAGGCGCGGAAGGTGTCATCGCGTGCCCAGAAGTCGAGAACGTCGAGCTCGATCGCCGGAAAGCGCGGGCTCGGCGTGACGGAATCGGCCGCGGGGCCGAAGGCGGAGGGCTGGGGATAGGTCATGTCAACTCGCAGGTGCTCAATCGTGCGCTTCCTGCGAGGACGACCTTCCCTGACGGGAGAGCCGCGGTACCACCCCGCGTGCGACTCCCGGTAGTGCCGGCAGCCGCCTCTCTCACTGCGGCTGTCACGGGCCTGACCCGTCCGGTTCTACTGGGGGCTCGCGCCCTGTTCTTCCGGAAGCTCCCCGGTGATGACCGGATCGGTGCTGGTGGGATGATTCTACCCGGTGTGACCGCCGGTAACCCCGGTTCACGGCATCCCGTTTCTGCATCGCGTCCATATAACACCGCTGCGATGGCAGGATGGATGCTCGTGACTTCTGCTCCACTTGCCCCCACAGCCTCCCCCGTCCGCCGCGTCGCCTGGGCGTCGATGGTCGGAACGTCCCTCGAGTCGTTCGACTTCTACGTCTTCGCCTACTTCTCGGCCTACTTCGTCGGCCCGCTGTTCTTCGAGCCGCTCGGTGCGGTCGGCGGCACGCTCGCCTCGTTCTCGACAGTGGCGGTCGCGTTCGTGGTGCGCCCGATCGGCGCGGTGATCTTCGGCTACATGGGCGACCGGCTCGGACGCCGCGCGACACTGCTCTGGACCGTCGCCGTGATGGGGGTCGCCACCGGGCTCATCGGCCTCCTCCCCACGTACGCTCAGGCGGGCTGGGTCGGCGCGATCCTGCTCGTCGTCCTGCGGATCGTGCAGGGGCTGTCCCTCGGCGGAGAATGGGGCGGCTCGATCCTGCTGGCCACGGAGCACTCCGGCTCGGTGAAGCGCGCGTTCTACGCCGCGATCCCCCAGCTCGGCTCCCCCGTCGGCTCGATCCTCTCGGCCGGCCTGTTCATCGTAATGACCGTGGCACTGCCCGCCGACCAGCTCGCCGCGTGGGGATGGCGCATCCCGTTCCTGCTCGCACTGCCGCTGCTCGCCGTCTCGTTGTACCTCCGCTGGTCGATCGACGAGACCCCGGTGTTCGCCGAGGTCGTCGCCGAGAAGCGGCGCGAGCGAGTGCCGTTCGTTGCGCTGTTCGCCCAGCGCCCGGCCGCCGTGGCGATCGCGATCGGCGCGGCCCTCCTCGGCATCGGCTCGTACTCGCTGATGAACACCTACACGATCAACTACGGGGTGTCGCAGCTCGGGTTCAGCTTCCAGGATCTGCTGATCGCGACCACGATCGGGGCGCTGCTGCAACTCGTGACGATTCCGCTGTTCGGCGCGTGGGCTACGCGGATCGGATCGGCCCGTGTGGTCGCCTGGGGCGCACTCGGCACCCTGCTGATCGCGTTCCCGATGTACTACTTGCTGCAGTTCGCGACCTTCCCGATCCTCGTGGCGACCATGATCATCGGCGGCATCCTGCCCACGATGTCGTGGGCAGCGCTCGGCGGACTCATGAACGATCTCTTCCCCGACTCGTTCCGCTACTCGGCTCTCTCGATCTCATATGCGATCGCGGCGACCGTGAGCGGATTCATCCCGCTGGTGACGACGGCGCTCGGCACCGCGACCGGTTTCGCGTGGTGGCACCCCGGAGTCATCCTCGCGGTGCTGTCTGCGGTGACGCTGGTCGCGGCCTGGGCCGCGGCGCGTCGCCCCGTGGTCCCCGAGGTCGGCGCGGTCTGAGCCACGTCACCATCCCCGCGGCCGTGCGTGCGTAACTCCTCAGATCGAGGCCGACGAGGCCACGAGAGGCCCGCCGATGCCGGCGGGCGCGGAAATTTGAGGAGTTAGGCACGCACCGCGTGGCACACTCGACGGATGCTTCCCCTCACCGAGCGGCTCGTGCTGCGCAAGATGACCGAGGCGGATACCTCGTCACTCGCGGCGATCCTCACAGACCCCATCGCGATGACGGCGTACGAGGGCGCCTTCACCGCCGACGAGGTGGCGGAGTGGCTGGCGCGTCAGCGGCAACGCTACGCGGCCGACGGGTTCGGGCTCTGGGCCGCCACTTTGCGCGACACCGGCGAGATGATCGGACAGTGCGGCGTCACGCGGCAGCGCATCGACGACGACGAGGTCATCGAAGTGGGATACCTCTTCCAGCGAGCCTGGTGGCACCGAGGCTATGCGATCGAGGCCGCGCGGGCCTGCCGCGACTGGGCGTTCGCGAACCTCGATGTGGATGACGTCTACTCGAAGGTCCGCGACACCAACATCCCATCGATGAATGTGGCGATCCGCAACGGCATGACCGTCCGTCGCCGTTTCATCACACGGTACCGTGGCATCGAGATGCCGCATCTCGCCTTCGCGATCTCGCGCGCCGAGTGGGTCAAGGCGCGGGGATGACTCCGGCATCGGTGCACGCGCTCTCGGCGGCACCGGCGAGGGTGGTCCACTCCGCCGTGCGGAACGCCGACCAGGCCGCAGCACGCCGCCCGTAGTCGCCGACGGCACGGATCGCGACGGGTGCCGGCTCGACGCCCGTCACGGCCGCGAGGTCGGTGAAGGTCGTGCCGATGAAGGGCAGCATCACATCGACATCGGTCTCGACGATGACGCCGGCGGTGACGAGGCCGTTCA
>JAHIOK010000160.1 GCA_018895315.1 Actinomycetota bacterium
CCCGACGCTAGGCGATGTAGATTTCACGAACACTGGCGGAGTGTTTCACGGCCGTTACGGATCCGGATGCTGCGACCCGGTGCCGCAGCATCCGGAACTGGGGTTCAGCGCGGGCGACGTGGCCGATCACACCCGTCCCGGGACGGGTTCTCCCCGGCACGCACCTGTCCCGGGACGGGTTCTCCCCCACGGGGCGTGAAGTCCCCGCCCCACCGGGGCAGAGGCATCCCGGGACGGAAAAATCCCCCGGCGCGCGGCGATGCCGGCACGGCGCGGCGAGTCCCGTACGCACGCTCAGGCACACGCCGGCAGCAGGCGCTCAGGCGGGCTCGGCGGCGAGGTGCAGCACCGATTCGGCGAAGGCCTGGATGCCGAGGGCGACATCGGGTGCGCTCACAGCTTCATCGGGGTGATGGCTGATGCCGTCGGGGTTGCGGAGGAACAGCATCCCGACGTCGGTGATGGATCCGATCGCCATGCCGTCGTGACCGGCACGGCTGAAGATCACCGGAGGGGCGTCGGCGCCGCGCGGAAGCGTGGAGACGATGCCCTCCCGGATCACATCCTGCAGCAGCGGCGCGCACATCACGGCGGCCGCGTTGTGCACCTCTCGGGCGCGCCAGCGAAGGCCCCGGCGACCCATGATCTCGTCGAGATCCCGCGCGATCGCATCCCACACCCGGTCGCGCTCACCGTCGAACTCACCCCGGAGGTCGAGCGAGAACCTCGCCTCGCCCGGAACGATGTTGACCGCCCCCGGGAAGGCCTCGAGCTGCCCGACCGTGCCGATGATGTGGTGCTCCGAGCGGCAGATGCGCTCGACGGCGAGCGCCGCCTCGCTCGCGCCGAGGAGTGCATCGCGGCGCATGTCGTAGGGAGTGCCGCCCGCATGCCGGGCTTCTCCTTCGACCTGCAGCTGGAACCGCCGCGCACTGGCGATCGACGAGACCACCGCGAGCGACTCGCCACGGCGGTGCAGCTCGGGGCCCTGCTCGATATGGGCTTCGAGGTATCCGACGAGTTCGTCGGGGCGCCGCGCGGCCTCGCCGACGCGGGCGGGATCGAGCCCGAACTCGAGGAATGCCTGGCGAAGGCTCGTGCCGTCGGCATCTTCGAGGCTCCACCACTCGTCGTTCCACGATCCGGCGACGGCGGACGATCCGAGCAGCGCTTTGCCGAACCGGGTGCCCTCCTCGTCGGAGAACGCGAGCACTTCGAGCGCGAACGGCAGCGGCGAGACGAACCCGCCGTCAACGGGCTCACGGAGCAGCCGCACGACCTCGAGCGCCATCAGCACCCCGACGATCCCGTCGAACCGCCCCGCGTCGAGCACGGTGTCGAGGTGCGAACCGAGAAGGAGCGCTCGAGCCGCGGCGTCCGCTGCCTCGAGGCGGCCGAGCTGGTTGCCCGCGGCATCCTGGCGCGTGGTCATGCCGACCTCTCGCATCCACTCGGCGGCGAGGCGGTTCACCCGCGCGTGCTCGGGTGAGAGGTAGACGCGCTCGATCTTGCCCGTGGTCGCGGTGACGCGTGCGAGTTCGTCGCACCGCGCCATCACACGCCGCGCCGCAGTGGCGAGGCGATCGGGGGGAAAGGAGGTGAGGCGGGCCGGCACCTCAGGCCTCCGCACTCGATGCCGCGTAGACATCGGCCGCGGCTTCGACCCCGCCGCTCGGCGCGACCGCGACGCCGTACCGGCGCAGCACGGCCTCGAGCGCGACCAAGGTGGTGAGCACGGCGTCTTTGCGCGCGTTGTAGCCCATGGTTCCGATGCGCCACACGCGGCCGTGCAGCGGGCCGAACGAGGTGCCGATCTCGATGCCGAAGTCGGAGAGCATCGCGCCGCGCGCTTCGTCGCCGGGCACACCCTCGGGAATTTCGACCGCCACGACATTGCTCATCTTGTGCCCGACGTCGCCGAAGGCCTCGAATCCGAGCCCCCGCACGCCCGCGAGCATCGCGTCGCCGGCGAGCCGGTGTCGGGCGATCACCGCGTCGCGTCCCTCCATCGCCACGATGCGCGCACACTCGCGTGCCGCGTAGAGCATCGAGGTCGCCTCGGTGTGGTGGTTGAGGCGCCTCGGACCCCAGTAGTCGAGGATCATGCCGAGGTCGAAATAGTTGGAGCGGACGAAATCGGATGCCTCGGCATCGCCCTCCTCGCGAATACCGGCTTCGACCCGGCTCCGTGAGCGGATCACCTCGACCGCACGTTCGCTCAACGTGATCGGCGACGAACCGGACGGGCCGCCCAAGCATTTCTGCAGACCCGCGGTCGCGGCATCCAGTCCCCACGCATCCGCCTCGAACGGGTTGCCGGCGAGCGACGCGGTGGCGTCGGAGTAGAACAGCACGCCGTGCTTCGCGCAGAGTGCACCGATCTCGTCGAGTGGCTGGAGCATCGTCGTGGACGTGTCGCCCTGCACGAGCCCGAGCAGGGCGGGCTTGACCCGCAGGATGGCCTGTTCGATCACCGATGCGGGGAACACCTGGCCCCACGGCACCTCGATCGTGTGCACCTCGGCCATCGCGCGCTCGGCGATCTCGGCGAGCAGGTGGCCGAAGCGGCCGAACACCGGCACCAGCACACGGTCGCCGGGGCGGATCAGTGAGATCATCGCGGCCTCGATGCCGGCGCGCGAGGTGCCGTCGACCAGCAGCGTCGCCTCGTTGGTCGTGGCCCAGACGGAGCGGTAGAGCTCCTGCGTCTCCCCCATCGCGGCCGTCATGAAGGGGTCGTACTGACCCACCAGCGGCGCCGACATCGCGGCCAGCACGCTCGGGTACGCAGAGATGGGCCCCGGGCCCATCAATAGGCGCGCAGGCGGGGCGATGGGTCCGGCGAACTGCGGGGTGTCAGGCATCTCTCTGTCCTTCACGCTGTGTGTGTCGGCCACCGAACCCACACTCGGCATCCCACTCCACACCCTGTGGTCGCGAGAACGAGTGGTTTCGGCATCCATGTGTGGTCTCGGGGTGCAGCCCCGCGTCGGCACCGGGGGTCACGCGAGATCCAGGGTGGTGGCGAGGCGACGGGCGAGACGCACCAGGGCGATATCGGTGCCGGCACTCGAGACCAGGCACACCCCCACCGGCGCGGGACCGAGCTGCGAAGGCACGGTCAGCAGCGGGACCGAGACGGCCGGAGCGCCCGCGATCGCGGCGGGGGTGGTCATCCGGAGGGTCGCCTGGCGGACGGCATCCACCCGCTCGCCGACGGCCGTGCGCATCGGCGCGGGGCCGGGCACGGTCGGCATCAGCAGCACGGTGCCCGCGAGCACACCCTGCAGAGAATCGCGAAGCGGCGCGAGGGCGGCGCGAGCGGATGCCTCGTCGGCGGCCGTCACGGCGGACGCGAGGCGGAAGCGCTCGGCGACGGCGGGGCCCACGGCTCCGGGATGCGCCCGCAGCCACTCGCCGTTGTTCCGCCACGCCTCGGCCGCCTGCACGGTGCGGAATGGCGCGTAGTACTCGTCGAGGTCG
Source organism: Actinomycetota bacterium (assembly GCA_018895315.1). Classification (GTDB taxonomy): domain Bacteria; phylum Actinomycetota; class Actinomycetes; order Actinomycetales; family Microbacteriaceae; genus Microbacterium. The sequence continues at coordinate 3,484 of JAHIOK010000160.1, forward strand.
CCGATCAAGCCTCGGGTGATCTCCGGCGCATCCTGGATGCCACCCAGGCGCACGAGGAGGGCCTCGAACGAGGCACGCGTCTCGGGCTCCACCGAATCGAGCATCTGTTCCGGCACCAGGAAGCGCCAGGGCAGGTCGGAGCCAGACGCGCCGAACACGCTCTCGGTCGACTCCGAGCCGTCGTAGCTCAGGCACCAATCCGCGACGCGCTGCAGCGAATCGCCGTCGCGCGTGAGCCACCCCACGGTGTCGAAGGACTGCGCGAGCGGCAGCATCCCCTGTCGTGGCACCAGGCCGTGCGTCGTGCGCAGACCCCAGAGTCCCTGGTACGAGGCCGGTACGCGCACGGATCCGGCCGTGTCGGTCGCAAGCCCTACGTCGGCTCCGCCCGTGGCGACGGCGGATGCCGGCCCGCTCGAGGATCCGCCGGGGAGCGCGCCCGGAAGGGCGCCGTTCGGAGGGGTGCCGTAGTGCGAATTGTTGCCGGCGATCGAGTACGCGAACTCGTCGGTGCGGGCGATGCCGCGAAGCGATGCCCCGCCACGAAGCAGATCGGTGACGGCCGGTGCGGTGGTCGTCTCGGCGCGGGCTCCGTCGAGGAACGTCGGATTGCCCGCGCCGATGCGATACCCCTTGATCGCGAAGAGGTCCTTGACGGCGACGGTGAGTCCTGCAAGAGGGCCCGACCATGCACCCTGCCAGAGCGGGTCGCCGACCGTCCGCCACACCGAGCGATCGAGCGCCTGGGCTCGCGGTGTCACGTGGGCCGCCGCGATCAGCCAGGTCCCGTCGATGCGCTGCCACACCTGCGTCTGCAGACCGGTGCCGCCGCCGGTGAAGCGCGAGACCGACACGAGCAGGGCGGCAGCCGCTCCGAGCGGGCGGTATTCGATGCGCTCGATGACCCGCGGTGGCACTCCCCCGCGCGCGCCGCGGAACGCGCTGATCACGTCGTGACCGACGAGCAGGCCCGCCGCATCGCCGCGCATCGTGTCGGATCCCGGCGCGAAGGACGCGTCGAGCACGTCGAGGTCGTTCGCGAGGATCGCCTTCTCGTAGGCGTCGAACGCCGCGAGGAGGTCGGCGGGAATCGGCTCGCGGGCACTCTCGCCCGGCTCGTCACTCACGCGATACCCCTTCGAAGTCGGCCTCGCGGATGCGGGCGTGCACCCCGCAGACGATGTCGACGACCTGAGAGATGTCGAAGTCCGTCGCGGCGCTGAGATACGCGTAGGCGAGGTGCTCGTCGAGCCCCCAGCGCGCCTGGATGAGCGACAGCGCCGCGCGCACGCACTTGCGCATCGCTTCGTTCAGGTCTTCGTCGAGGCCGGTGGGCACGAGGTAGTCGGAGGTTCGCACGAGGGGTCCGAGCACCTCACCGAACTCGGCGAGCGCCTGCGCGCGCGGCACCACATCGAATCGAAGGGTCGCGCGCAGCGAGGCCTCAAGCGCCGTCAGCGCGACCTCGCCGTCGCCCTGCGCGAAGTGCGGGTCGCCGACGTAGGCCAGCGCTCCCTCGACCTGTACCGGCAGATACAGCACAGCTCCCTCGACGAGGAGGTTGATGTCGATGTTGCCGCCATGCGCGCCGGGCGGCACCGAGTGCGGGCGTTCAGCGCCCGCGACGGCGACGCCCATCGTGCCGAGGAACGGCGCGAGCGGGAAGGCGACGACCCGCTCGCCTCCCTCGGTCACCGGCAGCAGTCCGCGCAACTCGCCGCCGCGCTCGCCGACCGGAGTGAAGACGCTGACGGTTCCGGTCGCCCGGGGCAGCTCGCCGACGAGCGCACCCTTGCCGTGCCGGTTCGAGATCACGCCATACGGAACGCGGGGCAGGAGGTTCTCCACAGTGATGCGCAACAGGTCACCAGGATGCGCGCCCTCGACGAAGATCGGCCCGGTGACCACGTGCGGGCCATCGGCGGCAGGATCACGCGACAGTGATGCCGCGATGTCGACGGCATCCTCGAGCACCTCATCGGCCGGCACACCGTGACCGCCGAAGAACGCGCGCGGGTCCTTGCCCTGGTCTTCGAGGATGCCTTCGTGACTCACGGTGTCGATCGTGACGCTCTGACCCGGCGCAATCGTGAGGGCCGGAGCATCCGTCTCGCACGGAAGTCGCCCCCACAGCACCGTCGCGGGCGTGGCGGGAAGGTAGTGGTCGCCCGCGATGTCGCCCGAGCCCGGCTGGAGGATCTGCACAGTCGTCATGCTCTCATCCCCTCGCCAGCAGCGTTCCGGATGCCGCGCCGCGAAAGCGCGGCGACTCACCCGCTCCGCCCTCGGTCACATCGAACACGGAGTCGCCGTGCAGCCAGGTGCGGCGCACTCGACCCGTGAGGAGCTTGCCGTCGTACGCCGTGATCGGGTTGCGGTGCAGCAGATCGCGGGCGTCCACCCGCAGCGGGTCGTCGAGCCCGAACGCGGTGAGATGGGCAGGCGCACCCACCTCGATCACACCGACATTCGACAGGCCCGCGACGCCGGCCGGTCCGGTGGTGAACAGCGGCAGAAGCGTCTCCAACGGGATGCCGCGAGTGCGGGCTTCGGTCCACACCGCCGAGAGCCCCAGCTGCAGCCCCGAGATGCCGCCCCACGCGAGACCGAAGTCTCCGTCTCCCGAGCGCTTCAGATCGACGGTGCTCGGCGAGTGGTCGCTGACGATCGCGTCGATCGTGCCGTCGACGATCCCCTCCCAGAGCAGGTCGCCGTTCGCAGCCTCGCGGATCGGCGGGCAGCACTTGAACTCACTCGCTCCGTCGGGGATGTCTTCGGCGACGATCGTGAGGTAGTGCGGGCAGGTCTCGACCGTGAGGGAGACTCCGTCGGCTTTCGCGGCGCGGATGGCGGGAAGCGCCCGGCCGTCGCTCACGTGCAGGATGTGCGCACGCCCGCCGGTGCGCCGGGCCGCCTCGATCACCGAGGCGATCGCCGACTCCTCGCTCTCCGGGGGGCGCGAGGCCAGGAACGGTGCGTAGGCGCGGCCGAGTTCGCCGTCGCCAGTGAGAAACGCGGGGTCTTCGGCGTGCACGATGAGCCGCGAGCCGAGGTGCGCGATCTCCTCCATCGCTGCGTTCAGCTGAGCACCGTCGAGGTGGCCGAACTCGTCGACGCCGGAAGGGGCGAGGAAGCACTTGAACCCGTAGACCCCGGCTTCGTGGAGCGGACCGAGTCGTCCGAGGTTCTCGGGCACCGCGCCGCCCCAGAAGCCGATATCGACGTACGCACTCGGGCTCGCGGCGGCGCGCTTGATCTTGAGCGCCTCGACCGTCGTGGTGGGCGGGATCGAATTGAGCGGCATGTCGACGATCGTCGTGACGCCGCCGGCCGCCGCGGCCAGGGTCGCGGAGCGGAACCCCTCCCACTCGGTGCGTCCGGGCTCGTTCACGTGGACGTGCGAGTCGACGAGACCCGGCAGGAGCACCGCGTCATCGGGCACCTGTATGGCACGCGCACCGGGTACGCGGTCGCGCACACCGACGATGTCGGCGATGCGACCGCCCTCGATCACGACGGCAGCGGGCGCGAATACCCCGCCGATCCAGGTGCGGTCGGCGCGGAGGACGCTTCGTTCGCCGTCTCCGCGCGGGGGGATGCCTGGGGCCATATGTCCGACGCTAGGGCCCCCGCGTTTCGGCGATGTTACCCACAGCAACATTCCCGCAACGCGTAACCGGCCGGCAACCCGGGCTCGCTAGCGTGGAGGCATGGAGCTTGCGGAATTCAACGCCCTCGACAGCGCGGATGCCGCGGACGTCGTCCGTGTCTGGGCGGCGATCCCGGCCTGGGTCGACGCGGTGGTCGCCGCGCGTCCGTACGCCTCGGTGGCCGCGCTCCGCGCCTATGGCGCCGATCTCGCGGGTGTCTGGTCGCGCGCCGACCTCGACGCAGCACTGGCCCACCACCCGCGCATCGGCGAGCGCCCGGTGGGATCCGGGGCGGGGGCCGCGGCATCCCGCAGCGAGCAGGCCGCGGTATCGATAGCGGGTGACGACGTCATCGCACGCATCGCCGCGGGCAACGCGGCATACGAGCAGCGCTTCGGCCGGGTGTTCCTCATCCGGGCCGCCGGTCGAGCGCCGGATGAGATCGCGGCCGAGCTCGAGCGCCGACTCACGACCGACGACGACACCGAAGCGCGCGAGGCGATCCGTCAGCTCGGCCAGATCGCACTGCTGCGGCTCGAGGCCACTGTGGCCGAGCCGGATGCCGACGAACGAGAGGCCGACGAATGACCAGCCACCTCACCACACATGTGCTCGACGCGGCC